>CAYRPR010000481.1:0-2289 GCA_964425945.1 uncultured Verrucomicrobiota bacterium
AAGGCCCGACTCCGGCTCTGGGACCCCGTCGCGCGGCATAAATTCGAGGAAGTCCATCCCGGCCTGGACTACTACGACGACCTGATGAAGTGTGCGGATGGCGCCGACCTGGTCCTGATCCTCACCGACTGGCCTGAGGTCAAGGGCCTTGACCTGCAAGCCCTTAAAAAAGTCATGAAGGCGCCGGTTATCATCGACGGCCGCAATGTCTTCAAATCAGACGCCGTGCGCGAGTTGGGCTTCACATACTACTCCGTTGGCCGACCGTAACCTGCCATTTCTCAGCATAATACGAAGTCTGTTTGTCAAGGTTTTATTTTTATTCACAGGTCCGGCCTCTCGTCATTGACATACGGCGGGTGATCCCCTACCGTCACCACGCATATTTGATCCGGCTTGTTGCTGAATAACTTGCGCAGGCCGGACACAACGCCGAAGGGAGTGAATCATCCATCGTGTCAGAAGTTAAGGTCAGAAGAGGCGAATCTGTTGATAAAGCCCTCCGCCGGCTGAAAAAGAAGCTGGATCGGGAGGGAACCATGCGGGAAATCCGCTCGCACCGCCATTACGAGAAGCCGAGCGTCAGGAGACGTCGCAAGGCGGCGCGCGCCCGTTCCCGAACATTCTAAACCCAGACAATGTAATCATTGTCCGGATGTAGCGCACAAGCCGCCATGTCCACATGGCGGCTTGTCCGTATCAGGTCCCGCCCGATGAAGTTTGCCCTTACAACCCGCTGGAATGCCGGCCGTCATACCACCGGCGAAGCCATGATCGAGGAGATCCTCGGCATGGGTTTCGACCGCGTGGAACTCGGCTACGATACCCGCGTGGACCTGGTGCCCGGTATTCAGCACATGGTCCGATCGGGCGCCGTGGCGGTCGATAGCGTGCACAACTTCTGTCCGGTCCCGATGGGCGCGTTCCGGGGGCATCCGGAAATCTTCACGCTGGCCAGCAAGGACCAACGTACGCGCGAACTGGCTGTTCATCATACCATCCATACGATCCGGTTCGCCGCCGAGATCGGCGCCCGCGTGGTGGTAACCCATTGCGGTAACGTCGACATGTCCCGCATGACGGAGGATCTCGTGGCCCTCGCCGAGGCGGGCGAACAATTCTCCCTGCGCTTCGAGAAGATCAAGATGAAACTGCAGATGAAGCGCGAGAAGAAGGCGCAAAAACAGCTCCAGTTCCTCTACGAGGGCCTCGAGCAGATCGTGCCGGTCCTTCAGGAAACCCGCGTCAGCCTCGGCATGGAGAACCTGCCCACGTGGGAGGCGTTTCCAACGGAGCACGAGGTCGAACAGATCATCCGCCATTTCGACAGTCCCTGGCTCCGCTATTGGCACGACATGGGGCATGGACAAATTCGCGAGAATCTGGGATTTATCAACCAGGAGCGCTGGCTGGAGCGTCTGGAGCCGGTAGTGGCCGGCATGCATATCCATGATGTCGCGCCGCCGGGGTACGATCACCTGATGCCCCCGCGCGGAAAAATCGACTTTTCACGGTATCGGCGATTCGGTACTCTGCCTATACTGCGCGTCATTGAACCCCGGCCGCAAACGTCGCGCGAGGATATTCTCGAGGCCCGGCAACACCTCGATGCGGTCTGGGGATCGACTGTTCGGAAACCACATCCTAACGAAGAAGAAAAGGCGGAGTCATGAAAGCACTGATAACCGGCGTAACAGGACAGGACGGGTCGTACCTGGCGGACTTCCTGCTGGATAAGGGATACGAGGTCTACGGCATGGTGCGGCGCGCCAGCACCGAAAATCTTGAGCGGATCAATCATATCAAGGATCGCATCGACCTGGTCCAAGCCGACCTGCTCGACGAATTGTCGCTGATCAAGATGCTCGAATACGTGCAGCCCGCCGAAATCTACAACCTGGCCGCCATGTCTTTCGTGCCCACGTCATGGAGCCAGCCGGTCCTGACCGGCGAATTCACCGCGCTGGGCGTCACCCGTCTCCTCGAAGCCGTGCGCCAGGTCTGCCCGAAGGCCAAGGTCTATCAAGCCTCCAGCAGCGAAATGTACGGCAAGGTGCGCGAAGTTCCCCAGACCGAATTGACCCCTTTCTACCCCCGGAGTCCCTACGCCGTCTCAAAGGTGTACGGGCATTACATCACGGTGAACTACCGCGAGAGCTACAATCTGTTCGCCGTGTCGGGCATCCTGTTCAACCACGAGAGCCCGCGGCGCGGCAAGGAATTCGTCACACGCAAAATCACCGACGCGGTTGCGCAGATCAAACTCGGCCTCTCCAAGGAATTGCGTCT
>CAYRPR010000482.1:0-2285 GCA_964425945.1 uncultured Verrucomicrobiota bacterium
GTCCGGAATGTCGAGTCGGCCTGCATCAAGTTGCGCCGGTATAAATTGCGGGCGCGCCTGCTGGTGGTGTTTCTGCGCGAGCGGAATTTCGAACAGCATGGACTGGAGGCCCGCCTGAACCGCCCGACCTCGATCACGCAGGAGGTTCTCGAGCTGGCGCGTGTTCTGTTCGATCAGTTGTACCGGGAGGACGTGTTCTATCGCACCACGATGGTTGTGCTGGGCAAACTGGAAGCGGACGGCGGCGAACAGTTCGAGCTGTTCGAGGACCGGATCCGCATCGACAACCTGTCCGCCGCCTCGCGTGTGATCGACCAAGTCAACCGGCGCTATGGCAAGCACACGTTGAGTCTCGGCCCGTCGCTGTATCTTGACCGGCATCGCCGCACGGAGCGCGATGAGGCGCCGACCCGCAAGACGGACCTGCTCAAGGGGGAAACCGCCCGACAGCGTCTGGTCATCCCGCGTCTCGGGATCAAAGTCTGACGTTGTCACATCACATCCGGCCGCGTATGCTGTCGGTCAAGTGAGGATGGCGATGTTGCAGGTTCACATCATACCCGCGCTGAGCGACAATTACATCTATCTGCTCGAATACGGGGGGCGCGCGTCCGTGGTCGATCCCGCCGCCGCCAAACCCGTGCTGGCGCGACTTCAGGAACGCAAACTGAAGCTCGATCACATCCTCACGACGCACCATCACTACGACCATGTGGCCGGCAACCCGGAACTGAAGAAGGCGACCGGATGCACCGTAATCGGTCCCAAGGACGCCCGCATCCCCGAACTCGATACCGCCGTGCGTGAAGGCGATACCGTATCGATCGGCGGATTCGAGTTGAAGGTGATGGAAACCCCCGGGCACGGGCGTCATGATATCTCCTTCTTCCTGGACGCATCGTCGAAGAACCCGAACCCCCGGCTCTGGTGCGGCGACACCCTGTTCGTGGGCGGGTGCGGACGGTTGCTGGAGGCGGACGCCCGCACGATGTGGAAATCCCTGTGTCGCATCGCCGACCTGCCTGACGAGACGGCGATCTATTGCGGCCATGAATATACCGATGAGAATCTGCGGTTTGCGCTTAGCATTGAACCGAAACAGTCGACCGTGAAGACGCGGCTCAAGGATGTGCGGGCCACCCTGGCGAAGGGCGGATACACGGTGCCGACGACGCTGCAACGGGAGAAGGAGACCAACATCTTTCTCCGCGCGCGCGATCCTTCCGTGCACCGGGCGCTGGGCATGGCGTCCGCGTCGGATGCCGATGTCTTCGCCGAACTGCGAAGGCGGAAGGATCAATTCGGCTGATGCCGGTCATAAAGAGTTGGATATCACCTGTCCTGCTTTGTTAGGGTGTCGGCGGTTGATGCGGGGCGGACAAGCGCCGCGCGGGGGCGCGCGGCCTACAACGTGTGTGATGAAGCGATAAGTGACGGTACGATGACATTGAATCAAGGAGAACGCGCATGAGTAATCGCCTGATCTTCGCCCTGGTGCTGATCGGACTGACCGTGGTGATTCTGTTGTTCAACACATCCGGATCGATCGGCCTGAATCTGATCATCACATCCGGCGCGTGGAGCAAGCCGCTTGTTTTGCTCGGCTTTGTCGTGGTCGGCGTGGTGGTGGGTCTATTCATTCGTTAGCATTCCGATCATGAGCACACCGGCTGTATCCATCGGCGTTCAACGTCTCCTTGATCGCGGCGTCGTCCTGCCCGTGCCGGCATCGGTGGAACTGGACGACGCCGTGGCGCCGGATCGTATCGCGCCGGGCGCGATTATCCACGCCGGTTCCCGCCTCCGCGGGGCTGAAACGTCCATCGGACCCGGCTGTGTGATCGGAGCGGAGGCTCCCGCCACCGTGGAGGATTGCCAGCTCGGCCGGAACGTGGAACTCAAAGGGGGCTATTTCTCCGGGGCGGTGTTCCTGGATGGATCGAGCTTCGGAAGCGGGGGACACGTGCGGCCCGGAACGATCCTGGAAGAGGAATCGTCCGGCGCCCATGCCGTCGGGCTGAAGCAGACCATCTTCCTGCCGTTTGTGACGGCGGGCAGTCTGATCAATTTTTGCGATGCGCTGATGGCGGGCGGAACGAGCCGGAAGAATCACAGCGAGATCGGATCATCCTATATCCACTTCAATTTCACGCCGCACGGCGACAAGGCGACCGCATCATTGATCGGCGATGTGCCGCGGGGCGTGATGCTGGACCGGCCGCCGATCTTTCTCGGCGGGCAGGGGGGGATGGTGGGGCCTGTGCGCGTGGGCTACGGCGTGATGG
>CAYRPR010000483.1:0-2277 GCA_964425945.1 uncultured Verrucomicrobiota bacterium
TGCCGCATACATGGCGCGCTATGTCGCCAAGAACGTCGTCGCCGCGAAGCTCGCGTCTCGTTGCGAGGTGCAGTTGGCATACGCGATCGGCTTCCCCGAACCCGTCTCGGTGCTGGTGGATACGTTCGGCACGGGCAAGGTGGCCCATGAGAAGATTGAGCGGGCGGTCCGCAAGGTGTTCGGCCTGAAACCGGCCCAGATTATTGCGCAACTCGACCTGCTGCGTCCCATCTACGAAGACACGTCGGCCTACGGCCACTTCGGCCGGATCGACAAGTTGAATGCGTTCACATGGGAACGCACGGACAAGGCCGATGCCCTGGCCGCGGCGGTGTAGAGAGTCCGGCTCGACGAATATGAAGCAATAAGGCGGGCTACAGCCCTTATGGCTCGGCGTGTCTATTGACCCGGGGCAGCTGACCCGTAACCGGACTCCGAGGGCAGAAAGCCCGATCCATATTCCTCGATATTGAGGGACAGACACCTATTTGCAACCCGTTGATTTCCAACGATTGGAAATCGTGCCCCGACGGATCTCCAATGATTGGAAGTCAAGGGTAATATGTGGCGCCTGTGGCGTGGTACCTGTTCCTTCACGGAATGTCCGTGATCTGACCATCCGTATGGATGACGGTATGCGGGGTCAGGCGGCCCTGCGGTTGGCCGGCGTTGCGCACATGGACGGCGCCCTTCAGGGTGACATCCTTTTCAAACAGGATGTCGCCTTCCACCGTCAGGCGATCGCATTCGACCAGGGACGGAGCGCCGTGAGGGAAGCGGCGATCGAAATCATCCATTAGCCGGTAATAAACCGGATCCAAGTGGACGACGATGGTGCCGCGCGTCCGGGCCGGGTTGCACACGATGTGTGCCTGTTCATTCAGCAGGAAGATATCGGAGCGCAGGGCCAGCAGATCGTCCGTCGTCTTGACCGGGGCAAAACGGTTGCGCGGAATCTCCAGGGCCTGCGCATCGGGAAACACCGCGAGCGCCGCGCCCATCGCCGTCTCCAACTGATAGACCGGCGGGGAGCACGCATCTTTCGGATCCACGGTCTTGCTGTTCACGATGACCGGAAGCTCCAGTACGCCACCGCTGTCTGCGAGACGGGCCTGGAGCGCCTTCAGGTTCACCCAGAGATTGTTCGTATTGAAGAACCGGTAACACTCGATATCCTGGAATACCTCCTGCTCGTCGGCCGGACACTGCGCCGATTCCCGCAGAATCAGGCCGCCGCCGGGGACATGGGCCAGATGGCCGCCCTTGCGATCCGCCTCGGTGCGTCGCGTGACCTCCATCATGAACGGAAACTGCCGCTCCGCGAAGTAGCCGAGAACGTGCAGGTCCAGTGTCGCGCCCAGATTATCGGAGTTCGATATGAAGGCATACTCGCACCCGGCACGAAGCAGGGCGTCGAGTGTGCCCGACGTAACGAGCGCCGTATAGATGTCGCCGTGGCCGGGGGGACACCATTCCAGCGACGGCGCCGCGGGCCAGGATACCGGCCCGTAATCGGATTGCGCGATCTTCGGCACGCGATGCTGAAGGAAGGCGAGGGGGACGTCGCCCTGACCTTCGGTGAGCGCGCCATGGGACGCGAGCCGTTCGCGCGTATCCTGATCGGTGCTGAAACTGTTCATGAATACGAGCGGGAGCCGGCATCCGTACCGATGCCGGATGGCGGTCACTTGCCGGGCGATGATATCCAGAAAGGTCAGGCCGTTCTTGACCGGCAACAGCGATTTGGCGATGGCCAGTCCCATGCCGGTTCCAAGTCCGCCGTTCAGTTTGATCATCACCGCGCGGTCCAGCGCCTGCTCGCCCCGGACGGTGAAATCATCGAGATCGTCCAGGCGAGGCAGGTTCTCCACCGGTTCGATCGATGCGGAGGGAATAACACCGGTATGGCCGCTCAGCAGTTGGGCATATTGCCGCTGAAACAGGTCGATCAGAAGCGGGGGCGCATGGTCCCGCTTGAGTTTCTCCCGCAGGGGGTTGAACCGTTCAATCGAATCCGCGAACTTCATCAAAGATTACAATAGCGATAGGTCGAATCTTCTTCAATCACTTAAGGGGCATTCCGCGCACCCGGTTGCCTCGCCTGGACGGATGGCGTATCGTAGGACCGATGAAGACGCGCGAACAGATGGACGACGATCTCGATGTCATCACGCAGGCCCATTACTACAGCGAGGACTACGAGTTGGAGTGGGCGGCGCGGAACTATTTCAACGAGTTGAATGAGTCGGAGCGGACGGTTTTCGTGGAACTGATGGC
>CAYRPR010000484.1:0-2273 GCA_964425945.1 uncultured Verrucomicrobiota bacterium
TATGCAGCGCCGCACCCTTGCCGCAGTTCTGTTCGAGTCGGATGACGACGGCGCCCGCGTCCTCCGCAGCGCGGGCGGTCTCATCGGACGATCCGTCATCCACGACCAGCACCCACGACACATGGCGTTGTATCGCGCGCACGACTTCGCCGATACGTTTGGCTTCCTGATAGGCCGGAACGATGATGCAGATTTTAAGCCGTTCAGGAATGACTGTTTCCATGATTGCCCGTGTGTTCGTCGTCTCGCCAGTAATTGCGGAAAATAAACCATTGATGTGGATATTCCGCAATCACTTGTTCGAGCACGTCGACGATGCGACGTTGAATCGTGTCCGGCGATCCGGCCTCATCCGGCAATATGGGCGGGTAGAACCGGGCCTGATACGTGTCGTCGGGCCGCCGCATCAGGAACGACGGGACCACGGCGGCGCCGGTTTTAGCGGCTATCCAGGCCGGTCCACGCGGCATCCGGGCGGGCGCGCCGAAGATCTGCACCCGGTAATCGTCGCCCGAGAAATCCCGGTCCGCCGCCAGCGCCACCACCTCCCCGCGCCGCACGCAGGCGATGATGTCCCGCACCGCCCGGCCCAGCGGGATGACCCGATATCCGCGGCGCGCACGCTGGCGCTGAAACAGCTCGTTCAACTTCCGCTTGTCATACGTCAACACCACGGCGGAGACCGGATAGCCCAGCCCCGCGAGCATCGCGCCCCCGATTTCCCAATTGCCGAGATGGGCCGTCACGACCAACACCCCCCGCCCCCGCTGATAAGCCGCCCGGAGATGATGTTCGTCCTGCAACGTAATGAGCCGGGCAATATCGTCCCGCGAGAGGGCGGCATGGCGGAAGAAATCGATCATGTATTTGCCGAAATTTCTGAATGTCAGACGGGCCAGTCGGCACAGATCGCGCTCGGATAGCGTCTCACCCCGATGCGCGTACACCCGCCGCAGATTGTCGCAAACGCCCGCGCGGCCCTTTCGGTCCAGCAGATAGAACACGTCCGCCATGCGCAGGCCGATCCAATAGGCAAAACCGCGCGGGAGTATCCGGCTGAGAACGGAAACCAGGCTGTATAATGGATAAGCCGTCATGGCGTGTTCTCCCGCCATATCGTCCGGATGCGCCGCATGGAATCATCCGGCCACAGCGGATTGTTCATGGTCCAGCACGCCGGAATTCCTTACCGCGAGGTAGGAATCCTCGGCTTTGTAGGACGATCGCACCATTGGTCCGGAAGCCACGGCTTTGAAGCCCATGTCGTAGGCGATGCGTTCATACTCCTGGAACTGTTCCGGGCGGACATAGCGCTCGACGGGCGGATGATGGCGCGTCGGACGCAGGTATTGCCCGATCGTAAGGATATGGCATCCGACCTCCAGCAGGTCGCGCATCGTCTGGACTATCTCCTCGTCGTTCTCGCCCAGCCCGGTCATGATTCCGGACTTGACCGCAATCGCGGGTCGCCACCGCGCCGCGTAACGCAATACCGCGAGCGAACGGCCATACGAGGCCTGCGGCCGGATCACCGGCTGGAGCCGCCGCACCGATTCGATATTGTGGTTGAACACGTCCGGCCGAGCGGTCAGCACCTTGGCGACCGACGCTTCCACGCCCTCAAAATCCGGCGTCAAGACCTCGATACTGGCGCCCGGCAACATGGATCGAATCTCCCGGATGGTGTCGGCGAAGACACCGGATCCGCCGTCATCCAGATCGTCGCGCGCGACGCTGGTCAAGACCACGTGCCGCAATTTCATGGCCTGAGCGGCCAGCGCGGCGCGGCGCGGCTCGTCCAGATCCAGTTCCGGCGGACGCCCCGCCTTGATCGCGCAGAAGGAGCAGTTGCGGGTGCAGGTATCGCCCAGCAGCATCAGCGTGGCGGTTCCGGCGTTCCAGCACTCGTGGCGATTCGGACACTTGGCGCTTTCACAGACCGTGTGCAGGCCGAACTGACCGACGAGACCGTGCACCGCGCCGAAATGCTGGTCGGTGGTCAGCGACAAACGTATCCATGGCGGTAAACGGGACATAGATGCAGGTTTCAGTGTTCAGTGTTCAGTGTTCAGTGTTCAGGTTTCAGCCCTCATCCCTCTCACGGGTATTGTCCGGGGTTGTCAAGGCCCATGGTTTCCGGAAAACCGCAGACCAGGTTCATGTTCTGCAGGGCGTTGCCCGCCTGGCCCTTTACCAGGTTGTCGATATGCGAGATGATCCGCAGTCGCCGGGTCCGCTCGTCCACATCCACGATCAGGTTGCAGAAGTTCGAT
>CAYRPR010000485.1:0-2268 GCA_964425945.1 uncultured Verrucomicrobiota bacterium
TGAGACCGGTGATCTCGCCACTCAGCGCAGCCCAGATCAGAGCCAGTATGATGTTGGACAGGAAGGTTTTCATGGCGCGGAACCCAGCACGGCCTCAATATACTCCGTACGATCCATGAGCTGTTCGGCCGCCCGAATGGATAGATCCAGCAGGGGCCCGGCGCCCGCCCCGATCAGCAGGGTAAGCGACGCAAGCAGAACGATCGGGAAGAAATGGTTCCATCTGTCCGATCGCGTCATCGGCGCCGATGCGCCCTCCCCATCCGGCGCATCTTTCCAGAACACTTCCGCCCATATCTTCGTCATCGAATACAGCGTCAGCAGGCCGACGACCAGGGCGACGGCGACCATGGCGTACTGTTCGAGGCGCATCGCGGCGATGATCAATGTCAGCTTGGCGAAGAAACCGGATAGCGGCGGCACACCGGCCAGCGACAGGGCCGGGATCAGGAACAGTATCGCGATCATCGGATGCGACCGGTACAGCCCGCCCAGTTTCTTGAGATCGTACGATCCGCGCAGGCGGTGCACCAGACCACTGACGAGGAACAGGTTCGTCTTCACGATAATGTGATGAACAATGTAGAAAACCGAACCCGCCAACGCAAGCGGGGTGTACAGCGCCAGCCCCATGATCATATATCCGATCTGGCTGACGATGTGGAACGACAGGATCCGGCGGAACTCGAAATGCGCGGCCGCCCCCAGCACGCCGGTCACCATCGTGCAGCCCGCCAGCACCAGGATGATCGTATGCGTGTAGCCGACGTCCTGAACGAAGATCAGTGTGAACACGCGGATGAGCGCGTACACGCCGACCTTGGTCAACAACCCGGCAAAGACGGCGGAGACGGCGATCGGCGGGGTGTGATAGGACGCGGGCAACCAGAAGAACAGCGGGAAGATCGCGGCCTTGATCCCGAACGCAATCAGGAACAGGATGCCGAGCGTGGTGATGATACCCGGCTCCGCGACGTCGCTCAGTTTGACCGCCAGATCGGCCATATTCAGCGTGCCGGCCTTGCCGTACAGGATACCCACCGCGGCCAGGAACAACGCCGACGCGACGAGGTTCAAGGTCACATACTTGAACGCGCCCTCCATCTGGGGGCGTTCCCCGCCGAGGGCCAGCAGGACAAACGAGGCCATCAGCATGACCTCGAACCAGACATAGAGATTGAAGATGTCACCGGTCAGGAACGATCCACAGACGCCCATCAACAAGAGATGGAACAGCGGGTAATAGCCATGCCGTTCGCGTTCGCCGTCCATGCTCCCGAGGGAGTAGATGGCGACCGCGAATCCCATCAGGGCGCCCATGACCACCATGATCGCTCCGAACAGGTCGGCCACCAGCGTGATGCCGAAGGGCGCCATCCAGTTGCCCATCTGCGCGGCCTGTACGCCCGCGCGCATCACCACGGCCAGCAACGCCAGCGCCGCGCCCAGGAGCAGGGTCGCGCCCAGCGCGGAGATGCGCCGCTGCGCGGCCGGATGATTCCACGCAAAGAGCAGTACCACGCTCGTGAGGAGCGGGATGAGAATCGGGAGTATGAGCATCAGGTTCATTGTTCGGTCGACCGCAACTGGTCCACATCCTCGGTTCGCGTACTCTGGTACGTCCGGTGAGACAAGATCAGCGCGAAGGCCAGGACCCCGAAACTGATGACGATCGCGGTCAGAATCAGCGCCTGGGGCAATGGATCCGACATGGCATTTTCGGGTCGCAACAGATCTTCCGGTATGATCGGTGGCGACGTGCGCGAGAGGCCCGCCGATGTGAAGATCAGCAGGTTGGCGCCGTGGCTCAACAGGGCGAGTCCGACGATCAGCTTGACCAGATGGCGGCGCATCATCATGTAGAACGCGCCGCCGTACAGGGCGCCGATAACTATGGCCAGCAGCACTTCCATCAGGCGCCCTCCTCTTCCTCGGCAAAGGAGAATACCAGCAGGAGCGTAACGCCGATCACCACATTGTAGACCCCGAAATCAAAGAGCAACGGCGTGCCGAGCTTCAGGGTGTACAGGCCCGGCAGATCGATCGTGATCCATTCCCCCGTCAGAAACGGCAGCTGGAGTACGAGCGGTACGATCCCGCTTGCCGCCGCAATGAGCAGTCCGCCCGCCACCAGGTTGCGCGGATCAACGGCGAGCAACCGCCGCGCGGTTCTCACGTCAAATGCGATCACCTGAAGGCAAAACGCCGCGGCGGCGACCAGACCGCCGGTGAAGCCGCCGCCGGGTTCATTGTGCCCCCGCAACAGGA
>CAYRPR010000486.1:0-2267 GCA_964425945.1 uncultured Verrucomicrobiota bacterium
CAGCAGGGCCTCTATATCCATCAGCTGGTCGGATACGCGGAATCGGTCGACCCGGTGGTATCCGCTGTTCAGGAACGCCGCACGGATGCCATGGTCGTTGGCCGATCGGATTTGATACGGGAGCACCGCATCGGTCACATCCACCAATTCGTCCCCGGTAGATACAATGGCCACAGCCGGCCGTCGCGCAATGCGCAGGGTGGAACGGCCGACGGCGGCGGCGATGCTGATCTGCGGCGCCCGCAGAACGATCCCATCCTCCAGAACGGGCTCACCTAGTCGCCGGTCCGATCCTCGACTATGCAGATTCTGCAGGGGAGCAATCTGCGCGTCGGGCCGGATGGACGCTTGCTGGTCGCTGATTTCCATGTCTTCGTACGGAATAACCGTGTCAGCCCCATCCGGCAGCATGGCGCCGGTCATCACCTGTACGCATCCCCCGGCGGAATCGGACAGGGACGGCGCCGCGATGCCGGCCGTGGCCGTCGTTTCGATGCGAAATGACCGTACACCGGCAAGCCACGCGGATGAATGGATCGCGATGCCGTCCATGGTCACACGGTCATACGGCGGCAGGTCGCGATCGGCCGGCACGGTCTCGCGCAGGATCTGGCCGTGCGCCGCCTCCAGCGGCACGTCTTCGGTATCGAACGTCGGGAGGTGTTCCGCGACAATCTGTTCGGCGGCTTCGACGGTGATCACATTCATCCTCCGATCTCGGACATGACTCGGGTGGGTCGGACATCCTGAGCGAGGCCGTGTCCCCACGGCTTGAACCAGACGCTGTCCTCGATCAAGGTTTGCATATCCTCATCCGTGGCCCCGTTACGCAGGTGGGGGAGCAGGTTCAGTTCCTTGTCGCGCAGCAGA
The DNA here is from genome assembly GCA_964425945.1 of uncultured Verrucomicrobiota bacterium. GTDB lineage: Bacteria > Verrucomicrobiota > Kiritimatiellia > SLAD01 > SLAD01 > CAYRPR01. Next base: position 871 of record CAYRPR010000486.1, read on the forward strand.
CACAGGAGGAGTTTCCCGTCAGCGGTCAGCCGGGCGCGATTGCATCCCGCGCAGAACGGCTTGGTCACGGCGCTGATGAAGCCCAGCGTGCCTCGCGCGCCCTCCAACTGAAAGATGCGGGCCTCGCCGTCGAGTTTGCCGCCGTTCATCAGTCGCATCGGACCCAGTTGAGCGCTGATCGTGGCGCGCAGTTCGTCCTCGGGCACAATGGCCGACTTCTGGAAATCGGAAATACGTCCCAAAGGCATGACCTCGATGTATCGGATCTGCCAGGGATGCTCGAGGGTGAGGCGGGCCAGTTCGACGGCGTCTTCCCGGTCGTTCTGTCCGCGCAGCACCACGGCGTTGATCTTGATGTGAAGACCGGCCTCGCTGGCCGCCTGGACGCCGTTCCAGACATCCTGCAAGCGGCCCCAACGGGTGAGTTGCCGGAACTTCTCGGGATTGAGCGTGTCGATGCTGAAATTGATGCGCTGGAGTCCGGCTTCGGCGAGGGGGCGCGCCAGCGCCTTGAGCATGACGCCGTTCGTGGTCAGCGCGACTTCGCGGATGCCGGGCGTCCGGGCGATGCCGCGGACGATGCCGACGAGGTTCTCGCGCAGGGTGGGCTCGCCTCCGGTCAGGCGGATCTTGTCGAACCCCATGCCGGCAAACACGCGGACGAGCCGCAGAATCTCCTCGTCCTGCAGTAGATGTTCCTTGGGATGAAACGTCATGTCCTCCGGCATGCAGTAAACACACCGCAGGTTGCACATATCCGTCAGGGATATGCGCAGGTAGTGGATGTTGCGTCCGAATCGATCCCTGGCCATACGCGTCCTTCGTAATATATTTGGATATATAACGTATCCGTTTTGTGCCGCGAAGCAAGCTCAACTCGCGAGAAACGCTGTCAGGCGGGCTGGGGTTCGGGCGGGGGAGACTTATGCTTGATCAGGCGCATGCGGTTCTTGTCGCCCGATACCTTGTCGTACTCGACCTTGTCCATGCACTGGTGAATCAGGTACAGGCCCACGCCGCGCACATTGCCTTCGTTCCAGTGATCGGGGAATTTCGGCTGCTTGTATTCGTCAAACTCGAAGGATTTCCCGGTGTCGATGACATCCACGACGAATTGGCCTTCGCCGGCCTGCATTTCCAGAACGATAGGGGGTTTGGTTGCCATGGCGCCGTAGGCATGGTCAATGACGTTGGTGCAGGCTTCGTCCACGGCGATTTCGATCTGGTCGACCTCGTCGTCGGACAGGCCGGCGGCCTTGGCCAGTCGCGTCACGACCCAGCGGATGACCGCCAGGGAGTTGGGACTGCCGGGCACCAGCAGGTAGAAGTTATCCTTTTTAGCGTCCTCGTTCATGTTCGTCATGCCGCCGACAGGGCGGCCAATGCCTCGTCCAACG
>CAYRPR010000487.1:0-2263 GCA_964425945.1 uncultured Verrucomicrobiota bacterium
TCGTCGTCGCGACGGCGGCGTCGGCCCAGACATTTTCCGTTTCTCCGGGCCCGGGCGGCCCCGGAACACCCAGTCCGACCGGTTTGCCTCCTGACGCTCTGTTCACGTTTGGGGCGACGGTAATCGCGCCCGGCGTGGGTCCGGTCCTGCCGGGGAGTCTGTTTGTGAATGTGGACGCGATCAGTTTCGGCTATTTCGGTGATCCAAACGATTTTCTGGATTTGCTCCTGGGCCTTGAATTCTCCGTTACGCCCGCATCGTCGGGTTCGCCGGGGACCGCGGTCGATGCCGAGGCGACGGGCGGGATCGGAGGGCCGGGTGATCAGTCGGCCGATATCTACTTCTCTCCGGGCGGTGGCGCCAACGGCTTGGTATTTGACGGCGACGGCATACCCAATCCCACGCCCGCTTTTCCCATTGGCCTGATCGAACCGTTCGGCGCGCCGGGTGATGATGTGGATGCGTATGACCGCCGTACAGGCGTCGCCGAGGCTCCGGTGTTCTTCTCCGTCGACCCCTTGTCGCTCGGACCGCCTCCGGGCTTTATCGATCCGGCCGACATCTACGTGGCCCCGTTCGTAGCGGGATTCGACGCCATACCTCCGGCGGGTTTGTATGCGCCTGGAGTCGGCGCCTTTGGCGTGGGCGGCTCCCTGCAACTGGTGTCCGGCGACAATGTGGACGCGGTGGTCGTGCTGGATGATGGCGATTTGATGTTTCTGGATCCCGGAGGCCTGGGACCGCCGGATCTCATTCTCTTCTCGTTGTCGCCGGGCGCGCCATCCTTCATCACTGTGGGCAGTCCGTATTTCGGGGCCACGCCGGGAGATGTTCTTTTTGTCAGCAGCGCGGGCGCGGCCGGCGTATTCGCGCCGGCGGGCGCATTAGGGCTGACGTCGACCGATGATATCAATGCATTGGACATCGTTATTCCCGAACCGGCCACGGCGACCATGGTGTTGCTCGGCTTTCTGGCGATGATACACCGGCGCCGAACACGCGACGCCGAAGCAGATGGGCCAGCAGACCCGATCCAATATTCCCGATGAAGATCGCGGCATAGATGCCGTGGACGCCTGCGATGTGTGAGCCGGCCCATGCCAGCGGTACCGTAAACACAAACAGTCGCACCACAAACAGGACAACGGAATAGAGCGGGCGGCCTGACGCGCTGAACGAGGACGCTACCGACAGCATGTAGCCGAATCCGGCGAAACTCAGCGGCACCCACATCAGGAAGGGGCGGAGCCCCTCGATGATCAACGGGTCATTCGTGAACCATTGCGCGATCGGACGCGAGAGGAACGCCAAGGCGGCCCACTGGATCAAGCCGACCACCGCGCAATAGCGCCAGGCGAATTGGAGACCATCACGCACGCGGTCTCCGCGCCGCGCGCCGAAATTCTGGCCCGCGTAGGCCGTCATCACGGTGGCCAAAGCCAGCGGCGCGACCATGGCGAGCGCCGTGATGCGCATCCCGACGCCGAACGTCGCCACCGCCTGTTCGCCGTGCCGTGCCACGATCCAGATCAGTAGCCCGCTCGCGAGCGGAATGAGCAGGTTGGAACCGATTGCCGGCAGAGCCACCGGCATGAGCCGTCGCCATGAGGCCAGCATGCGCGGGAGCATCGGCATCTCCAGCAGGATCATGCCCCGCCGATGTACCAGCACGTACAGCGCGGCGACGCACGCCAGGGCATACGAGCCGCCCGTCGCGACCGCCGCGCCTTGCAGTTCCAAGCGCGGGAAGGGGCCGATCCCGAAGATCAGCAAGGGATCAAGCACCGCGTTGGTTCCGCCCGCAAGGACCATGATAAGACTCGGCGTGAACGTGTCGCCCGTGGCCCGGATGGCGCTGTTGCCCACCATCGGCACGATGAGGAACGCCGCGCCGAAGAACCAGGGGACCATATAGCAGCGAATCAGACACAGCATCGATTCGTTGGCCCCGATCAGGCGAAAGAGCGTGTCATGCAGCGTCAGTCCGCCGGCCACCACGAGCAGACCGATGATGAACGTCAGCAGGATGCCGTGGGTTGTCAACGCCGCCACGCGCCGCGACAGGCCTTGGCCGGCCGCCCGCGATATCATGGACGCCATGCCGACGCCCAGTCCCATCGCCGCGCCCGTGACCACCATGATGACGGGCAAGGTGAAGCCGAGCGCCGCCAGCGCTTCGGAGCCGAGCATGGCGATGAAGAAGGCGTCCACCACGCTGAATAAAAGCATGGTCAGCATTCCCCAGATCAGGGGCAGGGCAAGC
>CAYRPR010000488.1:0-2263 GCA_964425945.1 uncultured Verrucomicrobiota bacterium
TGAGTATAACTCATAGCTCGCGCAGGAAGGAGCCGGCCTTCTCATCTCATCTACAACGCGACCCAATCCGACGCTCGGCGACGGATTGGGGGCCAAAGCCTGACTTAGGTTGACGCCCATGCGCACCGGCGGGGCGCCGTAAGACGTTTCGGTACGCAAGAGCGATTCGGGTAACGTCGCCGTTGATCGGCAGGCGTTAGCCCGTACGGTCGGACGGCTTGTTCAAAATGTCTTTTTCTCTCGCCAAGCCGCCAAGATCGCAAAGATATTCCTCAATCGGGAAGACCATTAACCGTTCGCGTGATTCCCTGTTTCATCAGCTCATCGAGAAGGACGACCTCGTAGACCGTCTCCAACAATTCGGGAACGAGCTCTCGGTGAACCGCAATCGTAGCGTCGACGATTTCCTTGCCTATACCGTTTTCATCCATCTTTGCGATCTCTGCGCCTCTGCGAGATAATTTCTGGCCTTCGAACAGTATCCCCAGTTGAATGCCCCGCCCTCTTCAACGATCTATCTTCTGGGCTCATACCGCAGGGCCACGGCGCCCGAACCGTACTCGATCCGGCTTACGAGCTTCAAGTCAACGTGCTTCGACAGTCCGGCGAACAACGTCGGGCCGTGACCCGCCAGCCGGGGATGCACAACGAACTCGAACTCGTCGATCAACCCAAGCTCCGCCAACGCAAGCGGCCGTTTCACGCCGCCCACGAACAATCCATTGCCCGGCTCTTGCTTGAGTTTCCGAACGGCCTCTCCCAGATCCCCTCGCACGAGTTCCGCGTTCCAGTCGACGCGGTCCAGCTTGCTCGACACGACGTATTTCTTTTTCGCATCGATCGTCCGGGCAAAGGGCTCCATCCAGGCGGGCATCCAATCAGGCCGGACACCCGTCTCGGCAACCGGGCGCCACGCCTCCCCCATCATCTGGTACGTTACCCGGCCGAACAGGAGCGCATCGGCTTGCGCGATCTTCCCGGTTGCGCGGCGATGCAACTCCTCATCCGGGATCATCGCCTGATGATCACAGCATCCGTCCAGCGTGACGTTTATGGAGTATCGAAGGGGTCGCATAGGGGCGAACGTTTGAAATCACTGGACCCGTGAGGCGCGGCCGCGCTCCGAAGATACGAAGGCCGAGGCTTCCAATCGTTGGAAATGCTTTCACCCACCCCTCCCTTCGGGCACCCCTCCGGTGGAGGGGATATCACAAGACACTCCCCTCCTTTCGTAGGACGGTGCTCCCGCGCCGCCCAGCGTGGGCATGTGGCGCTTGGCATGCGGTAATGTACCAAACGCATTCCGTTTCATTTTTCTCTTTCTTCCTCTTCCCTGCTTCCCGGACGGCCCCGAGGACCGTCCTACGACGATCGGCTATCTGCCTCCCAACAAAACATCCGTGTCTATCATTGTCCATCCGTGTTTTCATTCTCTTGGCTCGATTCAACGTTCAACGCCGGGCATTTCTCCGGCCAGTAACCTCCCCAGATCGTGCGGGGATTGCACCGGGAGTTGGCAGACATAATTCTCGCAGACATACGCCGTCGCGCGCCCATCAACGGCTGTCATCGGCTCATAGACGGGATTGTACCGCGACAGCCAGCGCTGACCGGCCCCGCCATCCGCCAGAATCGTGACGCTGAAGGGGATGAATCGTTCGCGCGCCACGGCGAGCAGGGCCCGCGTGTCAGGCGCCCCGGGATCGCCGGCAATCACGATCTGGCGCGACGACATGGAGTCCCTCATCGCGGCGGTGATCAACCGCGGCATCGAGGCGGGCGAGACCTCCATGTGCCCGCCAAAGGCGCGCAGGATCGCGCGCGCGCGTTGCTCCGCGGATGCGTCATCGAGAAGCGAGGCGCGGCGCAACAGATTGAGCGCGGTGATACCGTTGCCGGAGGGTTCCGCGCCGTCAAAATCCTCCTTCAGCCGGATCAGCAGATTCGGATCGCGACCGGTCGTGGCGAAATAACCGCCATGATCGTGGTCCCAGAACAGGCGGTCCTGCGTATCCTGCAAACGCCCCGCCCATTCAAGCCATTGCACATCGAATCCGGCCTCGTACAGATCGAGCAGTCCCTGGATCAGGAAGGCGTAATCGTCCAGAAAGCCCTCCACGTCACCCGCCCCGTCGCGATACAGGCGGAGCAGTATATCCTGCCCCTCATCGTACAGGTGCTCCCGGATAAACTGCGCCGATGCCTCCGCGGCCTCCAGATACCCGCGATCGCCCAGCACCCGGTAACCTTGGGCCAGCGCCGA
>CAYRPR010000489.1:0-2262 GCA_964425945.1 uncultured Verrucomicrobiota bacterium
CTCCGCCGTCGTGGTTCCACCTCTCAATGGCGACGGCGAACAACAACGCCTGTTTATCGCTCGCGCACTGGCGCAGGAGGCGGAGGTCATGTTGATGGACGAGGTGCTGGCGGGGTGCGACGTGTCGGCCACGCGCGAGATCTATCGGATTCTGGATATGCTGCGCTCCCGTCGCGTTACCATCATGACGGCCACGCACGATCTGGATGAAGCCGCCACCCATTATGATCGCGTCATGCTGTTGCACGGTCGCGTGGTCGGTTTCGGCAAGGCCGAACAGGTGTTCACGCCGGAACGGTTGGCGGAGGCATACGGACATCATCTCCGGCTCATCAAGACGGACGGCGGCCTCATGGTCCTCAGCGATACCTGTTGCGGCGGGGGGCATAACCACGCATGAGCGTGCTCTGGGCATGGGTTGTCGAACCGATGCAGTATCCGTTCATGGTGCGCGCCCTGCTGGCGTCCGTGGCGATCGGAGCGCTGTGCGGGCTCGTGGGCAGTTACGTGGTCCTGCGCGGGATGGCGTTTTATGGGGATGCGCTTGCGCACGCGATTCTGCCGGGTGTCGCGATCGGTTATCTGATCGGCGGCGGGGCGCGGGGCCCGCTGTTCTGGTCCGCGCTGGCGACCGCCGTGCTTGTCGCCTTGGCGATCGGGGCGGTCAGCCGGATGGCCCAGTTGAAGGAGGACACGGCCATCGGCATCATCTTCGCCGGCATGTTCGCCCTGGGCATTGCCATCATTTCGACGGTCCGCAGTTACGCCGTGGATCTGGTCCATTTCCTGTTCGGCGACGTCCTGAGCGTGTCATGGCACGATGTCGGCCTGATCGCCGTGTTCTCCCTGGTGGTGACGGCCATCATCCTCATCTTCTACAAGGAGTTTCTCGTCATGACGTTCGATTCGACGCTGGCGCACACCCTGCGCCTGCCGACGAGCCTGCTGTATTACGCCTTGCTGGTGCTGATCGCGGTAACCATTGTCGTTGCCCTGCAGATCGTGGGGGTCGCACTGATGCTGGCCATGCTGGTAACACCGCCCGCGACGGCCTATCTGATGGCGAAACGTTTGCCGGTGATGATGGGCCTCTCCGCGCTGATGGGCGCGTTGGCGGCCGTGATCGGGTTGTACGTTTCCTATTATATGGGCATCGCGTCGGGCGCGTCGATCGTGCTGGTCAGCGTCGGACTTTTCCTTCTGACCCTGATCGCGACGCGGCGTCATCTCATCCGAAGGTGATTGTCGCCGGATGTGTGGTATGGTGAAAGGACATGTGGCGGGAGAAGGAACAACAACTGATTGATGATCTGGGCCTGCTGGCGGAATGGACCGACCGGTACGAGTATATCATCGACCGCGGCCGCGATCTGGATGCGTATCCCGATGCGCTGCGCACCGAGGACCGGGAAGTACACGGTTGCCAGTCGCAGGTGTGGCTGGATGCGCGCTTCGAAAACGGACGCCTGTATTTCCGGGGTGACAGCAATGCGTTGATCACCAGGGGGCTGGTGGCCCTGCTGATCGACCTCTTCTCGGGCTGTACGCCGCGCGAGCTGATCGATGCCTCGCTGGAATTCGTCGAGCGGGCCGGTCTGCGCGAACATCTGACGCCCAGTCGCTCCAACGGCCTGCAGGCCGTATTCAAGCGCATGAAACAACACGCCGCCGTCTTTGAGAATCTTGAACCCGCAACCTGAAACCGGAGGTTCCCATGAAACAACCGATTCAAATCACGCGCCGTGACTTCCTGGCTGCCGGCGGCATGGCCGTCGCGGGCGGCATGTTGACCCCTGCATTCGGATTCGAGGGGGCGACTCCTCCCGTCCGTTACTCGCACGACGCCCTGCCTTATGGCCTCTCGGCTTTGGAACCGCACATCGACGCGCGTACCATGGAGATGCATCACGGGCGTCACCACGCCGCCTACGTCAACAATCTGAACGCCGCGCTGGAGAAGCATCCGGCAGTTCAACCGGCTTCCTTGGAGGAACTGATCTCGGATATCAACGCATTGCCATCCGATATCCAGACGGCCGTACGCAACAACGGTGGCGGGCACTATAATCATGCTCTATTCTGGAACACGATGTCGCCCGATGGCGGCGGAGAACCGGTGGGCGAAATCGCCGAGGCCATCCCGGCCGCATTCGGGAGCGTTGAATCCTTTCGAAATGAATTCACGCGGGCGGCCTCAACTCGTTTCGGGTCCGGCTGGGCCTGGCTCATCGTTCAGGCCGACGGCTCGCTGGCAGTCACGTC
>CAYRPR010000490.1:0-2259 GCA_964425945.1 uncultured Verrucomicrobiota bacterium
CGGTCATGGACGGGCCGGAACCGGACGCTCCGCCGGTCGTCATGCATATGGCCGGCATGGCAGAACAAGGAGGCCATCACGGAGAAGGATTCGCCTGGTTGCAGATCGGGCCAGTCGCCGGACGCCAGAACGGCCAGATCCATATCCACGTTGCCGTGTCGCAGATTGACCTGCAGGGCGACATCCGCGTAACGCGTCAGCGGTATCGGGACATCAAGCCAGGTCCACTCGGTCGTATCGATGTCGCGGAGGTGCTGTTCGGCCGTGACGTCATCGATCAACACGTCGAACTCCAGCAGGCCGCTCCCGCGCGCGCGCACTTTCCACTGCAGTTGTGGCGCGGGTTGAGCGGCGATGGGGCGCAGGCGCGCAAAGGCGTTGTCCCAGTCCATGCGCAGGAATTCGCGGTTGCTCGCGGCCGGGTCGTCGATGATGCGCGCGCCCTCAAAGGCGGCGTGCTCGAGTTCCGGATGGCGCGCGGGGAAGAACAGGTTCCATTCCGGCATCCATTCCGGGCGGGGGTCCGGTTCGTCCAGGATGCGGAACGACCAGACCGGGCCGGATTGCGCCAGAAACTTCAGGCGGGGATGATCGTGGAAGCTCTTCAACGTGTAGGCGATCGGGAAGGGACTGACTTTTTCTGGGAAGATGTCTTCATGGACGACGATATACCGGATGCCGCGCCCGATCAGGTCGTCGGCCTGCTCATCCGACATCCAACCCTGGTTGATGGACCGGTGCCGTTCGAACACATCGGCGTAATAATCGCGCCGGACGACCGGGGTGTAGCCGTTGATCATATATATATGGTAGAGCGACGCGTAATACTGATAGATCGACGCGTAGTGCGCGTCGCCGGGCCACAGGGTTACGACCATCATGTGCGGCTGCAGGCCTTCCCGCGCGGCATCATCGGCGATGGCGGCGTAGGCGGGCTGTTCCCGGTCGAGCAGGCTGATGGTGGGATGTACGCGCCGTCCGTATTCGCCGATCATGAGCAGGGCCGGTACCAGGGCGGCCAGCAGAACCGTGCGCCGCGAGGCGGCCGCGGGGATCAGTGCGGCGACGGATAGCGCGCCGGCGACGGCAAGCAGAGAGGGCATCAGGCAGAATATTTTTCCCGTCTGACGAATCATCGCATACGGTGGAACCAGTTCGCGGATTGTCAGGAAGATCCAGCCGCCGCGCGGGCTGTGCGGGCCGAGCGCGAGCAGGGCGACGCCGGCGATCGTCGCGAACAACAAACCCAGCACGATCGCCGGGCGCAGGCTGTGCGGTCGTCGCCGCGCAAGACGAAGGGCCGTGACGATGAACGCGGAAAGCAGAAGGACCGCGGCGGTATAGCCGAAATAGATCTGGCTGGATACGGAGAGTTCCTCCCACGCGAAGAGACCCTCGGGCTCCGGAGAAAACGCCATGACTTCCCGCAGGTCGCGCCCCTCGGCCATGTGGGTATCGCTCATGTCCAGCGTTTCCGTTTGGCTGTACCATACGGTCGCGAGCGCGAGCGCGATGGCCGGCAGGAGCGCGAAGGCGATGTCGCGGCCGGCGCGCCACGAATAGGTGTCCCGCGCCGCGAACGCGATGACGCACCAGGCCGGCGTGATCAACACGGAGAAGAAGAAGACATGGATGTCCGTGGCGAAGCCGAGCACGATGGCCAATCCCGCTATAACCCCCCCCCCGCATCGGCCATCGCGTACGGCGCGGTCCAGCCCCAGCAGAAGCATGGGCACCCACAGCATGGCGTATCCGGTGGGGCTTCCGCCCAGGTACGTGAACCAGCGGAAGGGCAGCAGGATGCCGATCAACGCCATGGACAGAATGATCCGGGGATTCCGGACATAGCGCCGCACCAGCAAGGCCGTCAGCAGGTAGGTGAGCCACAGGGACAGGAATCCGACGGAGTTGAAGGCGAAGGGCCGGCCCGTGACCGGTTCGAGCAAGGCGTAGATAAAGGAAAAGGGGAAATAGTACGTCGTCCGATCGTATCGTTCCTCCGGGTCGCCGGCATGGAACTCGTACAGGTTGTAGAACCATGGGGTGTCGCCGCGCAGCATGTCGCCGAACAGCCAGAAGTAATACATCAATTGCAGGTGATCACCCGGGATCATGTAGCGTACCGGCTGTGCGTCGACCTGGCTGTGCGTGGCCGGTATGCCGTCCAATACGTGCCGGGGAAGAGGCCATGTGAACGCCAACCACAAGGCGAGCGTAATACAAAATGTAAAAAACGTAATACTGCCCGATGTAAGGCCG
>CAYRPR010000491.1:0-2256 GCA_964425945.1 uncultured Verrucomicrobiota bacterium
GCCGCTGGCCCCTTCGCCGACGATCCACACGCCGTTCGCGCTGTTGTCGAAGGCGTTGTTGTCGAGCACGTTCACGGTGAAGTCGGGAATGCCGTTCGCCAGGATCAGGCCGCCGTGAGAGTTGCCGTACAGGTTATTGCACAGAAGGAGCAGATTGTTCGCCTGCTCGGCCAGGACGCCGACCTCGTCGATGACGATCGTGCCGAACACGCTATCCAGCGCGCCGGGATTGATTCCGCCCGGCGAGTGCGTGAAGTCCAGTCCGCGCACGGACACGTTGTTGGCCGCCACGCGTAAAGCCGGCGCGTTCACGCCCAGCACGTTTCCGTCGATCACCGGGTGCTTGTCCCCGCCGAACGTCTTGCCGGTCGTCGGGCTGACCACGGGTTTGCCCTGGCCCCACAAATTCACGCCGTTCTGCGTGATCTCCACGTTCTCCTGATAGGGCCCCTTGCCCGCGAACACATAAACGTTCTTCCGGCCGAAGACATTGTCTACGCCTTCCTGCACGGTGTTGTACGGCCGTTCCGCGGTGCCGTTTTCGATGCCGGACGTATTGCCGTTGTGCACGAACTGCACATCATCCATCACGATGTTCTTCTTCGTGGTGGTGCTGGAGGTCGTGGTGGTTTCCTCGCCCGTCTTCTCGACCTCTTCGCCCATGCGGATGTTGGGATCGCGGATCACGTTCTCGGTCAGGCGGTCGAGCAGGGCGCGTTGACCGGGCTTGTACCCATCCGCCGTGCCCGCAAACGGGTTGCGCCCGTTGCCCAGCGCCGCCAGATCGAACGGCACCTGCACCCGGCCGCCGACGAAATAGTCCGTGCCGTTCAGCTTGTCGTCTTCATACACTTCCGCGTCGAGAATCAAGGCGGGCAGGAGGCGCACCTCCGCCCGGCCGCGCCAGCCTTCGACCTTGTCGCCGCCGTAATAGGGATCGAACGAGTAATACCCGGCAAAGAGACCGATCTCGATGGGGACGATGTCCTGTACGGGTAGCCATACCCCGGCCTCGACGTCCCAACCGCGCGCCGTGGTTTCATAGTGTTCGAACATCTCGCGCCGGGTCGTGGTGCTGGTCGTCGTGGTGATTTTTTCCTTGAACGCATGGTCCTCGGGGAAGGGAGCGCTGATGGACGTACTGGAACTGCTTCGGATGACGCTGGATTCTTCCCAACTGTCCACGACCTTCTTCGTGCGCTCGGGCCGGTACCAGTTCGCGCGCGCGTCGATCCATTGGGACAGGAATTCCACGCCGAACCCGAACTGATCAAACTGATTGTTGTGCCGGCTCCAGCGGGAATCATAGAAGACGTTGCCGCCCAGAATGACTTGATGATCCGGCAGGAGATAACGGTAGCCCAGACCCAGGTTGACTTCTTCTTCGCGGTCGTCGTTGACTGATACCCGGGGGTTGAAGAACAGGAGGCCGCCGTCCTTGTACCAGACGGGGATCAGGAGGTCGCCGGTGCCGATGAACACGTCCTCGCCGCCGCGCGCGCCGATGGTCGCGCGACCGGGCAGGCGCGCTTCCGTTTCGCTGGCCGGCTCGGCCTCGTCCTCGGCCAATGCCGCCGGCGGGACTTGGGAAGTGATGAAGGTCAAACAGAGAATACAGTGGAAGACACGGCAGGCGAACGGCTGCGACGGCGACCTCATGATGACCTCCTTGGGAATGCTGGGGGGAAGCGTAGCCCTTTGTGAATTACGGTCAATCCTTTATTTGATGTCCCCGGCGGTCCTAAAATCGCGATGGACCCTTGGCGGAATGTGTGAAAGAATGAACGCACGATGGATAGAGCGGTCATACCCAAACCAGAAGAAAGGACGAATCCCTATGCGCAATATGTCTGAACGCCTGCTATGTGCCGTGCTTGCAACCTGTTGTTTTGGAGTGAGTTACACTCGTTCTGAGGGCATGGATGCGGAGGCCGTGGAGCCCGAAGTCCCGATGGAAGCGCCTGTTGTGGCGCCTCAGATGGAATCGGCGCCCCCCGCGCCCGCGATGGATCCGATGGCGGAAATGCAGAACATCCAGATGCAGTTCCAGATGATTTCGGCCCAGCTCGCCCAGATACAGGAACAGACGATGCGCGTCCAGGAAGTGATGGACGCCATGCTGAAATACGAGAAGGTTCTCCAGGCGCGCATGGTGGAACTGGCGCCCGAAAGTGCCGCCGATATCGAGGAGGCCGACAAGCTGGCTACGGAACTGCGATCGGTCGAGGATCCGGAATCGCTGGCCGAGGACGAGAT
>CAYRPR010000492.1:0-2256 GCA_964425945.1 uncultured Verrucomicrobiota bacterium
GGCCTGCTGGCGGCGGCCGGATTCTACCTGGTCCACCGGTTCGCGCGGCCGGGCGCGCAGGATGACCACGCGGCGAAGGGAGACGCGCATGCGTATTAGGAGAACGGCGTCATGGATCTGAATACGCTCTGGTTCATACTGATTGCGGTTCTGTTCATCGGATACTTCTTTCTCGAGGGATTCGATTTCGGCGTCGGCATCCTGATGCCGTTCGTCGGCAAGGATGATGTGGACCGCCGCGTGGTCATCAACACGATCGGTCCGTACTGGGACGCCAACGAGGTCTGGCTGATCACCGCCGGCGGGGCGATGTTCGCCGCATTTCCCCACTGGTACGCCACGCTGTTCAGCGGGTTCTATCTGGCCCTGTTCCTGATGCTGATCGCGCTTATCCTGCGCGCGGTCGGATTCGAGTTCCGCGGCAAGATGAGCGCGGGATGGTGGAAAAAGACGGCGGATCAGTTCATCTTCTGGGGCAGCCTGGTCCCCGCCCTGCTCTGGGGCGTTGCGCTGACCAACATCGTCATGGGCCTGCCCATCGATGCCGACAGGAATTTCACCGGCTCGTTCTTCTCCCTGCTGAATCCCTATGCCCTGTTCGGCGGGGTCGCCTCCGTGCTGATCTTCACATTGCACGGCGCGATCTTTCTGAGCCTGCGGACATTTGGCGCGATGCGCGAGCGGGTAAACAAGCTCGCCCGCCGGCTCTGGCTGCCGGTCGGCATTGCGGCGCTATCGTTCGCCGTAATCGGATTTCGAACCACGTTGTTGTTCGACGAGATCGGAATTATTCCGGGCACCCTGCCCATGCTGACGATCATGACATACATCGCCATCTATGTGTTTCTGTGTCTCGATCAGGATGGCTGGGCCTTCGCCAGCTCGGGCCTGACCATCGTGCTCGGTACGGTCGTCGCCTTCGAGGGGTTGTATCCGAACGTCATGCCGTCCACGACCGATCCGGCGTTCCATCTGACGATCTACAACGCCTCCTCCAGTTCCTATACCCTGACGGTCATGACCCTTGTGGCCGGCCTGTTCGTTCCCGTGGTCCTCGCCTACCAGGCGTGGAGCTATTGGGTCTTCCGCAAGCGCGTCACGCGCGAATCCATCCCGAATCATTGATTCGTGACAGGGACAGATTCGTGACAGGGACAGACACCTGCGCCAAGGTTCGCGTGTAACCGGTTTACTTTCAAGAGGTTGATATCCAATTACTCGAAAACGACTCGACGCGTCTTCCAACGATTGTAGAATGCGCGAAACAAACTTCCAATCGTTGGAAATCAATGACTTACAGTGATTTTGCGGGAAAGGTGCCTGTCCCCGCAATCCGCCCAGAGCCCGGAACTTGACCTTACATCTGGACTGACGATCGACATGTTGGATGTAAGATGCGGTCACGGGGCGGCACATTCCACATCCGTAATGGCGGAGATACGGGGGGTATGGAGTTCGGGTCATCGCGCATGCCCGTAGCATGACGGAGATCTTCGCCGGCGCCCCCCAGCGCGTGTTACGTTCTTGAATATCGTAACACGCGCCGGGAAGGCTGGAAACGACCGCGCTTCTTCTGCCATGATCCGGGTGTGCTCGATACCATCGACAGCCCGAACGAGATGCCTGACCGGGAACACCTGCGCCTGGCGCATCGCCTGTTGATGCGCGAATGGCGCGGCGTGCGGGGCGCGCTGATCAGCCAGGCGGTATGTTCCCTGCTGTCGGTCATCCTGATTATTGCGACGATGGGGCTGTTGTCCCTGATCGTCCACCATGTGTTCATGGAGGGTCGGGACCTGTCCGGCGCCGGCGCGCAGATGGCCGCGCTGGCGGGATGTGTCGTTCTGCGGGCGCTCGTTATCCGGCTGGCCGAGATCACGGCCCAGCGCGGCGCCATCCGACTGAAAGCGGATCTGCGCGCACGGATCATCGAGCGTCTGACCGCGCGCGGCCCGATGTACATCCGGCGCGAGCGGCCGGGCGAACTGATCAACACCGCGATCGAGGGCGTGGAGAAGCTGGACGCCTACTTTGCCCGCTTCATTCCCGCGGCCATACACCTCGCCATCGTTCCGGCGCTCATCGCGGGTTATGTCGCTGTGGTCGACCCGTTGAGCGGTCTGATCCTATTGATGACCGGGCCGCTGATCCCGCTCTTCATGTGGCTGATCGGAACCCATGCCGGTCAGAAAACCCGTCGTCAATGGCAGGTCATGGGCCGTATGAGTTCCCATTTTCTCGACGTGATTCAAGGAC
>CAYRPR010000493.1:0-2248 GCA_964425945.1 uncultured Verrucomicrobiota bacterium
ATCCATATAGAACACGTCGGACGACGTGCGGACCGCCGAGCGCTGGACGTATGCGGTTCCCAGGATGAGGCGCACGCGTTTCCCTTCGGCATCCATGAAGGGTAGTTCCCTCTTATCGCGGTGCTCGAAATCGGGCGCTGCCTCCTCCTGGTCCTCCGGCAACGCGACCCAGGTCTGGATGCCGTACAACCCGTGCGGATGCGCCCTGGTTTCCCGGCTCGTGCGCTCGGAATGCGTCACGCCGCGTCCGGCGGTCATCCAGTTGACCTCGCCCGGATAAATAATCTGGTCGGTGCCGAGCGAATCGCGATGATGAAACTCGCCCTTGAACAGGTACGTGACCGTTGACAGTCCGATGTGCGGGTGCGGCCGCACATCAATGCCCTGGTTGGTCAGGAATTCGGCGGGTCCGACCTGATCGAAAAAGATGAAGGGCCCGACCATCTGGCGCTTCGGCGCCGGCAGGGCGCGGCGCACCTCGAATCCGCCCAGATCGCGCGAGCGGGGGATGATCAGCGTCTCGATCGCATCGACTTCGACCGCGGCGGGGCACATCGGTTCCATGGCGGGATTCCAGCTCATTGTTCCTCCTTGTTGCTGTCGAGTGTACCGCCGCCGGGCCGCCGCTCCAACAACTATTCCTCGATGGATTCGGCCCGATACCGCCACGCGCGAACCGTGTCGGACCAATAATCGGCGGGCAGGCCGGCCTTCAGCTTCAAGTGCAGGAGAAAGTCCTGTGGTTTCGGCAGGGATTCCCATACGGACGGGAGAAACGTGGCGCGGCGCGTTCCCTCCTCGATAATCAGCCCGTCGACGCCCGGGCGCAGAATCTCCAGCAGGTCATCCTCCGAGCGAATATCGAGTAGGTCGGGTGCGGTCAGCATCGAGATGTGCAGGCGGATGGAAGGGAATTCCCGTTCGTGAAGCGGCGGGAAGCGCGGATCGGCGAAGGCGGAGTGGAATGCATTGCGGGCGACACTGATCGCCAGCGGGTGGCGCGCCTCCAGTTCGCCGATGCACCCGCGCAATTCGTTCAGGATATTCAAGGTGACGAACGTCGCGCGCGGTTCGTGCAGGGCCGGCGGCTGATCATGCAGATCCACATGCAACGGCTCCGCCTCCAGCAGACCGTGCCGGATCGATTCCCGCGCGATGTGCAGGAGGCGCTTCTGTTCGTGTCGCTTCAGGGACGACGATGAATTAATGGATGGCGTAGGCTCCATATCCGACCACCTGGTCGCGTGGTCCGGCCGTATCGCCGGAGTTGCGCAGGTCAAGCGTTCGCGCGTGATACCCGTGTCGCTTCGCCCAGATCAACAGGCCCTGGATGGGCAACCGACCGCACGCGCTCTCGAAATCCATGCGGTCGGGCGCCAGTTCCTCGATCGCTTTCGACGTGGCGGCGTCCATGCGTTTCGCCGTGTCGTAGGGATAGTAGTGACTCAGATCGGAACTCACGACGATCAGCGTTTCCGGCCCCCCGTCGATGAGGTCGAACACTTCCGCGATTGATTCCGGATCGGCTTCGCCGACGACGAGGGGCACGATGCTGAACTCGTCGAGTTGGGTCTGCAGGAACGGCAGGTGGACCTCGATGCCATGCTCGTCGCGGTGCGCGTCATCCATCAGGACGACCAACGGATGCCGAAGGAGGCGATCCATGGTTTCCCGGTCGACCGGGACGGATCCCAGCGGCGTGGCGAACGCTTCCGCATCGCACGCGGCCATGCCGCGGAAGGCCACTCGGTGGGATGGTCCGATGATCACTACGCGATGGACCGTTCTCCGTCCTTCCGCGAGTGCGGCATAGGCGGAGCCGGCGATGGGACCGGAATAGATGTAACCCGCGTGGGGCGCGATCAACGCGTGCGGCAATCCGGGATGGGGGGCGCCGTGGCGTAGATACGCGGCCACGTCCTCCCGGAGCTGTACCGGATCGTCCGGGTAAAACATGCCCGCCACAGCGGGATGTCGGGTCGTCTTCATGGCCGTAGCCTCTTTTCGTAGCATACCACGAAGCCCGCCGTAGAACAATGGCGCTACTGCAGAATCTCCACGACTTTGTCCGCATCGTCGGCGTTGATGATGGTGCGGTAGATGCCGCCGGTACAGGTGGCGAAAATGCTGTTCATACTGATCCCCGCCGCACCGATCTTACGCGTGATGGCCGCACAACTTCCGATGAAATCCGTGTCCGTGACCACGATGCAGGTATCCTCTTTTGTCTGATACCCCGACTGATTCA
>CAYRPR010000494.1:0-2243 GCA_964425945.1 uncultured Verrucomicrobiota bacterium
AGTGCCGTTTTAGTGTTCTGGTTGTTGGGCCGCTGGACCGGCCGACTCGATCTCGCCGTATGGATCGCGCTGTTATGGGCTTGTCATCCGCTCCGGGTTGAGAGCGTGGCGTGGATCGCGCAACGCAAGGATGTGTTGAGCGGATTCTTCTTCCTGCTCTGTCTGTGGGCCTATGTCCGGGCTCATCAGGGCGACGCGCGCAACGGGCGATGGATCGCCGTGTCGGCCGGTTTTCTCACGCTGGGCCTGATGGTCAAATCGGTGCTGATTACGACGCCGTTTGTCCTGCTCCTGTTGGATGGGTGGCCGCTCCGACGCCGCGGGCTCCGGCTTGGAACGGAGAAATGGGCGTTCTGGCTGATCGCGCTGGTGTTCGGCGTAATTTACGGCATCACGAATTTTGCATCGGGGATTCCGCATCTGCCGTCGCCTTCACTTGTTCGGCGCGTGCTGTTGATTCCGGGAAATTATCTCACGTACCTTCGCCAGACGCTCTGGCCTCGGGATCTTTCGGTGCTCTACAACGAACCGGAATTTTCGGCGCCGATCTTCTTATTGGCGCTGGTTGTGCTGGGAGGGATGACGGGCGCCGTCTGGCTGGCGCGCCGGGTCCGGCCGGCCCTGCTGGTCGGCTGGCTGTGGTTCCTGGGCATGCTGGTGCCCTCCATCGGATTCATCTGGGTGGGCACCTCGCAGGGTCTGGGCGACCGATTCACGTATCTGCCGCACATCGGTTTGGCACTGGCGCTGGCCGGGGGCCTGGCGGGGCTGAGGATCAACAAGACGTGGTGGCTTCCGGCGGCCGTGTTGTTGCTGGCCCTGGCCACGCTCTCCCGGCAACAGATGGAAACGTGGCGGAACAGCGAAACAATGTACCGGCGTGCGGTGGACGTGGCGGATCGCAACGCGCGGGCCTATGGGAGTCTGGGCGTCCTGTATGCCGTCGCGGGTAAAGATGAAGCACTCGCCCTGTTGCATCGGAGCCTGGAATTACAGCCGCGTAACCAGGAAGCCCGCCTGAATCTGGCTAAATGGCATATTCAGCGGGGCGAATGGGGCTCGGCGGTGGAGCACTATCGGATCGCCGTGGCGAATGATCCCGACCAGGTCGAGGCGCTGAATGATCTTGCCTGGCTATTGGCCACCGATCCGGCCGCAGGGCCGGACCAGGCAGCGGAAGCGGTTGCGTTGGCGCGTCGGGCCGTCGAGCGCGCGGGCGGGCGTCACGCCGCGCTGTTGAACACGCTGGCGCGGGCTTTGGCCGCGACGGGGGATTTTGAATCGGCCGCCGACATTGCGCGCGAGGCCCTCGCGCGGGCGCCGGCCACCGGGGAGGGACTCGCCCTGCGGGAACGGATTCAGGAACGTCTCAACGCGTATGAACGGGGCGTGTTGCCGTAAGGCGGGCGAATCATCGATCGGCCCGCTGTCGGTACATCCGCTCGCGCGCCTCAATCCGCTGCACCAGATTGGTCAGGCCCATCGACTGTGCCCGGGTGCGGGCTTCCCCCGCCCAGTGCAGAGCCTGATCGTATTCCCCGCTCGCCGCATAGGCCGCGGCCAGGGTGTTGAGCACATGGGGTGGCGGGACGTCGCTCAATTCCTTGGCGCGCAGGGCGAGTTCCACGGACCGTGCCGCATCGACGCCGTCCGGCGGATCCGTGGCCAGGAACCACGCCACATTGTTCAATAATACGGGATTGTTGGAGTGAGCCGCCACGGCCCGTTCAAAAAAGTTCCAGGCGCGCCGCCCCTGCCCCGTCTCCCACAACGAGAAATAGTGAACGCACAATCCATCGAAATCCGCGAGATGCCCCCAGCCGTGCGCGGTCAGCCAGTTGAATTGGCGAACCGCGTCGTCCGTCCGCCCGGCATCCAGATAGGCACGGGCCAGCTCGGCGCGCCACGCGGGTCGTTGAATGCGATCCGCGTTGGCCTTTTCCAGATAGGGAATGGCGCGCACCGGTTCATCCCGGTCAAGCCAAGCCAGTCCCATAGTAACGTTCAGAAAGGGACAGTGTGGATCGCGCTCCCGAAGAGCGCGGTCAAGGCGATCAATGGCTTCGTCGGAGCGCTGTAATAACAGAAGGGCCAAGGCGGAATTGGCCACGAACGGTGTCGTATCCGGCCGCACAGCTATCGCCCGGTCGAAATAGATGAGGGATGTGTCGGCGTCGCCCTTTTCCAGCAAGGCCTTGCCGTAATTGTTGTTGGCGACGGGATGATCCGGAACATACTGCAGG
>CAYRPR010000495.1:0-2236 GCA_964425945.1 uncultured Verrucomicrobiota bacterium
GATGTTGCGCCGCTCCTGGTTGATCTTGAGGATCTTGAACTGAAAACGCTTGTTCATGTAGTCGTACGGATTGCGTACCGGCACAACGTCGATCTGCGATCCGGGCAGGAAGGCATCCACGCCGACATCGACGATCATGCCGCCCTTGACTTGTCCGACCACTTCGCCTTCGATGATATCGCCTTCCTTGCACTGGGTCAGCACGCGCTCCCAGTTGCGCTGAAGTTCGGCGCGCTGTTTGCTCAGCACGACCATGCCTTCGTCATCTTCCAGCCGCTCCAGCAGTACTTCGAAGGCATCGCCCGGCTTGATATCTTCCGGGTTCTTGAATTCGGAGACGGGAATGAGACCTTCGGACTTGTAACCGATGTCGACGAGAACGTCGGAGGGTCGGACTTCGAGGATGCGGCCCTGTACAATGGATCCCTCGTTGAAGTCGCGGAGGGTTTCCTCGTACATGGCGGTCATGGCGGCTTTGTCGTCCCCGCCGGCGAACTGGCGGGAATCGAGCTTCGTTTGTTGTTTGGTTTTGGTTTGTTCCATAATACGACTGGTTAAGTTACGGGCTGTCTGCACCATTTTCCGGCCCGCAAACGGTATCCCTGTCGGGGGCGCCGGTTTGGGGGTTTGGGGAACAGCCCACGCATTCCCCATCGGAAAGGGTGGGAAGCTAGCACGGCCCCCGGAGCATGGCAAGGTGAAATCGGCGGAAAGTACGGATTTCAGCGGGGTATTCGGGGATGCCCCTTGTGTTCCTCGCGGGTCCCCCGTATGCTCGACGGGACACAATTGTATGGCGCAGGTCACTCATATCATGAATACCGACGTACCGGCCGCCGAGGACCCGCCGGAGCAGGAAAGCGACCTCGAACTCGTTAAAAAGGCCAAAGCCAATGACTTAGGAGCCTATGACGAGCTCGTCCGCCGCTATCAGGGCAAAATCTACGGGCTGGTCTACAACATGACCGGAAACAAGGAGGACACCGAGGATGTCGTTCAGGACGTCTTCATCAAGGCCTTCGCCGCACTGGACCGGTTCAGGGGGAAATCATCCTTCTATACCTGGATCTACCGGATCGCCATTAACCGCTCGATCAACTTCGTCAAGAAACGAAAGAATCGGTACGCCCTGAGCCTGAACGACCTCGACCAATCGGTCGAGAAGGATCCTGCGTATGTTGAACTCTCATCGAGAGATACGCCGATCCGCGACGCCTCCCTGTCGGAGCTCCAGGAAAAATTGAACAAAGCCCTGCTGACCCTGTCTGAGAAGCATAGAGCGGTCGTGGTGTTACACGACATTCAAGGGGTGCCTCACGACGAGATAGCGGCCATGTTGGGATGCTCATCGGGAACTGTCCGATCGCGATTGTTTTATGCGAGACAGCGGCTACAGGCAGAATTAGCGGAGTTCGCCCCATGAAGTGCAAGTGCTCACAACTGCAGAAAGAGATCCTCGCCCATATTCATGCCGAATTCCCGGACGATCTCCGGGCGCGGGTGGATCAGTGCTCCGTCTGCTCCGCGTTCGAGCGGCGCAGTCGCGCCATCCACGGGCTTGTCACGCTCAAACGCTATGAGAAACCCGATCCGGCCTTTGAGGAGCGTTGCGTCAGCTACGTGCGCCGACAAATCCTGACCGGTATGTACGCGCCGGAGCAGGAGGAAGCGGGCGCCTGGCACTCGATCTGGGAAAGCGCCTTCCCCGCGTTCCGGTTCGGCATGGCCGCGCTCTTCGTCGCCCTGCTCGGCCTTCATATGTTGCAGGTCGGCAGTCTCCCCTCCCTGAATACGGCAGACTTCGATCCGCGCGGCGGTGCGGTGGTGGATCAGCAAAGCCCCGTGCGCGCGTCACTGGCGCCTTCACTGGATGAATGGTCCGGACGGGATCCCCACATGCCGGTGATGTTGATCGCCTCCAACCGCGGTCCGGCCACCCTGCAACAGCAGAAGCCTGATATCCAGGTCGTCAGCTTCGGTCGGTAGCCCGACGACCAGCCCCGCCCCCTTGTATTGACACGCCCGCCCGACTGCCCTAGGTTGTGCGCCCCATGGACCCGGCCGCACTCATCCACGAAATCAACCGGCGCCGCACATTTGCGATTATTTCGCATCCGGACGCGGGGAAAACGACCCTCACCGAAAAGCTCCTGCTCTACGGCGGGGCTATTCAGCTCGCCGGCTCCGTCCGAGCGCGGCGCAACCAGCGCGCGACCACGTCCGACTGGATGGAACT
>CAYRPR010000496.1:0-2236 GCA_964425945.1 uncultured Verrucomicrobiota bacterium
CCGTGTCGTACACAAACATCACTTCGCCGGTCGGCTGGCACACGGTCCAACCGCCGGCCTTATCCACGAGCTGGTTGCGGATGCGGATATTGGCGAACGTGCCGCGGATCATCACCTCGTGATTGCCGCGACGCGATCCGTAGGAGTTGAAGTCGGGCGGTTGGATGCCATTGTCCATGAGGTATTTCCCGGCCGGTGTGTCCCTGGGAATCGATCCGGCGGGTGAAATATGATCGGTGGTGATGAAGTCGCCATAGTATCCCAGCACGACGGCGCTGGAAACATCCGTGAGGGCCGGCGGCGTTTCCGGGAACTCGTCAAAATAGGTTGGTTCACGGATATAGGTGGAATCCTGGTCCCATGCGTATACCGCGTCAGTGGCCGCGGACAGGCTATCCCATTCATCGCCGCCGGCGATGTCGCTATAGAGCTTGCGGTACAGCGCTGGATTGGCGGCTTCGACCAGCAGGGCGTCGATTTCCGCGCGCGTCGGCCAGATATCCTTCAGGTAAACCGGCTGGCCGTCCTTGCCGGTTCCGATCGGCTCGCTCTTCAGGTCGATGTCCACCGTGCCGGCCAGGCCGTAAGCGACGACGAGCGGCGGGGAGCAGAGATAGTTGGCCTGGGTGAGCGGATGGATCCGGCCCTCGAAGTTGCGGTTACCGCTCAGGACGGCCGCGACGACGAGATTGGATTCCTTGATGGCCGTTTCAATTTCGGGGAGCAGGGGGCCGCTGTTGCCGATACAGGTCGTGCACCCGTACGCGATGACGCTGTAACCCAGTTGCTCGAGATAGGGCAATACGCCGCTGTTCTTCAGGTATTCGGTCACAACGCGGGAACCGGGCGCCATGCTGGTCTTCACATAGGCGGGCACGGTCAGTCCCTTCTCAACGGCTTTCTTCGCCAACAGGCCCGCCCCGAGCAGCAGCGTGGGATTGGATGTGTTTGTGCAACTGGTAATGGCGGAGATGACCACCGAGCCGTGTTTCAACGTGCCGCGTTTCGGCACGTCGGCGGAGCGACCGAGATCGTCCGGCTGGAGCGCATAGCCGCGCTTGTCGGTGGATTCGGTGAGCGCTTTGCGGAAGGAAGATTTCAGTTCCTTGACGAGCACGCGGTCCTGCGGGCGTTTGGGGCCGGCGAGGCTTGGCTCGATCGCGGAAAGATCCATTTCGATGACCTGGTCGAACTGCGGGTCGGGCATGTCCGCTGTGCGGAAAAGCCCCTGTTCCTTGCAGTACCGCTCAACGAGCTCGACCTGCTCCTCGGTGCGGCCGGTGATGCGGAGATAGGCGAGGGTGGCGTCGTCGATCGGGAAGAAACCCATCGTAGCGCCGTATTCCGGCGACATGTTCGCAATCGGCGCGCGGTCGGCCAGGCTCATCTGGTTCAGGCCCGGTCCGAAGAACTCGACGAAATGGCCCACGACGCCCTTCTCGCGCAGGACCTGCGTCACGGCGAGGGCGAGGTCGGTGGGGGTGACCCCTTCGCGCAGCTCGCCCTCCAGCCGGAAACCGGTGACGGTCGGCATCAGGAGCGGGATCGGCTGGCCCAGCATGGCGGCTTCGGCTTCGATACCGCCGACGCCCCAACCGAGCACGCCCATGCTATTGATCATCGTCGTATGCGAATCCGTGCCGACCAGCGTGTCCGGGAACGCGAACGCGCGTCCTTGCTCGTCCTTGGACGCGGAAACGCACGTGGCGAGGTATTCCATATTGACCTGGTGACAGATGCCGAGGCCGGGCGGCAGGACGCTCAATTTTCGGAATGCGCCCTGTCCCCAGCGCAGGAAGCGGTACCGCTCGCGGTTGCGTTCGAATTCCTTTGCGAGGTTATAGTCGTAGGCCGGGCGGTCGCCGTACTGGTCCACCTGTACGGAGTGGTCAATCACGAGATCGACCTGGATTTGCGGCTCGATGGCGGCGGGATCCTGCCCGGCGCGTTGGAGGGCGCTGCGCAGGGCGGCCAGATCGACCACGCAGGGCACGCCCGTGAAATCCTGAAACAGCACGCGCACGGGCATGTACGGATATTCCTCCGTGTTTTGTGCGCCGGGTTTCCACTTGAGGAACGATGTGACGTGGTCTTCGGAATACGCCGGATGCGACTGCATGCGCACGATGGATTCGAGGAGTATCTTGAGCGAGAAGGGGAAGGAAGACAGTGAGCCGAGGCCCTGCTGCTCCAACGCCTCGAAGCTGTAGTACCGATAGGTCTTTCCGCCGGACAG
>CAYRPR010000497.1:0-2235 GCA_964425945.1 uncultured Verrucomicrobiota bacterium
CACCGCCTTCTTTTTGTTTCCATCTGGCCCGCTGATTGCATGAGCACGGAGCGCGTCATGCAACAGGCGCTTTGGCGGCAGGGCCTTGTGCCGCCAAAGGCTTCGACGGGCGGATATTGCACGAGGACTCGTGCAATATCCGGGCTAGCCGCTGATCGACCGGAGACGGGCGGCGCGTCGTTCGCGCTTCTTTTCTCGAGCCAACGCGCGATGCGCCCGGTATCGGCGGACCAGGCGCAGGACGATCGGGTAGGCGATGACTCCAGTCAGCAGTCCGACCAGCAGTCCGCCGATGAGCATGGGCACGAACATCTCCGCCCCGATGCGGGCAAACTCGCGGAATTGGGACGATAAATCGTAAATCTCATGTCGGCCCATACCCCGGACGACCTGGATCAGGCGAATTCGCACCCGCCCCTCGGCCGGGCCCGTCATGAACAGGGCGCCGATCTGGTAGGTAAACGCGTAAATGGGCGGAATCGTGAAGGGATTGGTGATCCAGACGGGAATCAGGGCGGCCGGCCGGTTGGCTTTCATCAACGTCGCCAGCAGGGCGGCCAGCAGCAGTTGGAAGCCAATGGTCGGGGTGAAGGCGATGAACAAACCGATGGAGACGCCCAGGGCGATGGCTTCCGGCGTGCCGCGACGAGACATCATCGGCCGGAGCATCCGGCGCCAGCGCATGGCGCGGGCGTTCAGCTTCAACAACGCGTTTTTTTTGTTGAGAAGTTTATCTGTTTCTTCCATAACCGCCGACATTGAGCGCCCCCTGTCGGGCGAACTACTATGTCATGTGATTCATCGCTCGTCTACGGATATCGTAAGCCGGTGACCTCCTCTCCATCCGAGCAGGGCGACACGCCCTTTTTATGACCCTCGAAACCTCCATCCCGTTCGAGATTACTCATCAGCCCGATGAAGAGACCTGCGGACCGTCCTGCCTGCATGCCCTGTACCGGTACTATGGCGACGCCATGCCTCTGGAACGGATCATTCGGGAAGTCCCGTCCGTCGAGGGCGGGGGCACGATCGCCGTCCTGCTGGCCAATCACGCGCTGAAACGAGGCTACCGCGCCACGATCTACACCTACAACCTGCTCGTGTTCGACCCGACGTGGTTCCAGCCGGGCGCAACGGACATTCGGGACCGCCTGCGCGCGCAGATCGCCGCGAAGGATAACGACAAGATCCGGTTTGCGTCGGAGGCCTACATCGAATTCGTCGAGCGTGGCGGCGTTCTGCGATTCGAGGATCTGCAGGGCAGATTGATCCGGCGGTACTTGAACCGGCACCATCCCATTATCACCGGATTGAGCGCGACCTACCTGTATCGGAGCATGCGCGAATACGGCGAGGCGATGAAACCCGACGACGCGCGCGGCGAGCCGTCGGGCCATTTCGTCGTTCTCTGCGGCTACGACCGGGGCCAGCGCGTCGTGCAGATCGCCGATCCATACGCCCGGAATCCGGTCGCCGGGCCCGAATCCTACATGGTCAACATCAACCGCGTCATGGGCGCCATCATGCTCGGCGTGATCACCTTCGACGCCAACCTGCTCATCATTCGTCCGCGCGACAAGCGCGACGCCCCGCACACATGAAAATCCTGATTGTGGTCAGTAATCCCAGGGAATGGCCGCTCAAGATACCCGGCGTCACCGTGGTCGGCGCCGAGGAATACCTGACGGACGGGCGCTATGCCGATCTGCGCGGCCTGCGCGTCTTCAATCTGTGCCGCACCTACCGCTACCAGAGCAACGGTTACTACGTGTCCCTCCTCGCCGAGGCCCGGGGCCATAAGCCCATCCCGAATCTGACCTCCATCCAGGACATGAAACTCCAGACCATGGTCCGCATGGTCTCCGATGACATGGACAAGATGATCCAGCGTACCCTGTCGCCGATCCAGTCCGAGAAATTCACGCTGAGCATCTACTTCGGGAAAAATGTGACCGAGCGCTACGACCGGTTGAGCCTGCAGTTGTTCAACTTGTTTCAGGTCCCGTTTCTCCGCGCGCAGTTCGTGCGGAACACCAAATGGCAGTTGAACAGCATCACCGCGATATCCGCCAAGGACATTCCGGACGGTCACCGCGACTTCGCCGTTCAGGCCGCGACGAAATATTTCGAGGGCAAGCGGTTCGGCATCAAGAAGCGCCGGCCCGCCCGCTACAACCTGGCCATCCTGCACGACCCGGCCCAGCCGGAACCGCCTTCGGATGAGAAGGCCATCGC
>CAYRPR010000498.1:0-2233 GCA_964425945.1 uncultured Verrucomicrobiota bacterium
AACGAACTGTTCGATGTCCAGTTTACCGCCAACATGGAGCAGAAGCTGGACGAGATAGAAGAGGGGCGTGTGGAATGGACGGGCATGATGGCGGAGTTCTACACGACCTTCAGCGGATGGCTTGAGCAGGCCAAGGGGCCGGACGCCGATCCGAAGGTGGTGGCGCCGTTGTGCGCGGTATTCGATCAGGTCAAGGATTGGGCGCCGCCCTCCAAGCGCGGCAAGCGGACCTACAGCGACCAGGATTTCGTGGCGTCGATCAGGAAACAGTTGGACGAGGGCAAGAAGGTGACCCAGCGCCAGGTGGACGCGTTGCTGAAGATGGCGGTCCGGTACAAGGACCAGTTGCCGGACCTGCACGATGTGGCCCATGCGGCCGGCGTGCACGAGGATCTGCACAAGGCGCACGCGGAGCATCAGCCGCCGCGCCAGGAGACGATCAGCAAATTGGAAGTGCTCAAGGGCGTGAACTTCGACGAGCCGCGCACGGTGGGCAAGCGGACCTACGACGACGCGGATTTCTGCGCCTCCCTGCGCCAGCAGGTGGAGAGCGGTAAGCGCTTGTCGCTCAATCAGGTGAAGTATCTCGACCGGATCCTGATGAAGTACGCGGATCAGATCGAGGACTTCGAGTCCCGGGCCCGGGAGTGGGATCTTCGACCCGAGGCGGGCGTATCGGGCGAGGAGATCCAGGGCGTACTGGACGCGTTCAAGCATGTGCAGACGTGGAGTCCGCCGGTCCAGCGCGGCAAGCGGGAGTGGGACGACCGCAAGTTCTTCGAGTCGCTGTCATCACAGTACGAACACAAGAAGAGCCTCTCGGAGAAACAGGCGGCGTCGTTGAAGAAGATGCTGACGCGTTATGCGGAGCAGGTGCCGGATTACGCGGTACTGGCGCAGAAATTGAATCTGCCCGAACGCAAGAAGCGCGCCCCGAAGAAGCGGGCGAAGGCCGGGGAATCGCACGAGGAGTCCTGATGTCCCGCCTGGAGGAAGTGGCACAAGACAAGGCGGTGGCCCACTTCATCAACTACCTGGACACGGAGCGAAACGCCTCGCCGCACACCCGGTATAATTACCTCATCGATATCGCGCAGTTCGTTGCGTTGACATGGGGCGCGGAATCCGGACCGCCCTTCGCGTGGAGCGAACCCGATCGGTTTGCGGCCCGGAAGTACCTGATGCATATGCAGAAATCGGGCCGGCACGCCGTGACGAGCGGGCGCAAGCTATCCAGTCTGCGGACCTTCTACAAGTTTCTCGTGCGCGAGGAGTACGCCAAGGTTAATCCATTCAGCGGGATTCTCCTGCCGAAGAAGGGCAAATCCCTGCCGCACGTGTTGTCGGTCACGGAAATCCAGCGCTTGCTGGAGGCGCCGCTCAGGATGTCGCGCAAGAAACCGGAGCGCAAGGAGGAGGCGGTCGCGCGTCTATGGCGGGAGTATGCCGCGGCGCGGGACGCGGCGATCCTGGAGGTGCTGTACAGTACGGGTATGCGGATCAGCGAATTGACCGGACTCAAGGAATCGCACCTGGACTTGCTGGGCGGCGCGGTCAAGGTGCTGGGCAAGGGGAAGAAGGAGCGGATGTGCCTGCTGGGCGGCCCGGCCTCGCGCGCGTTGCGGCATTCCATGGACTTGCGCGATCGGTACTGTGTGGCACTGGGCAAAAAGGGCGGAGCGGGCGTGTTGTTCCTGAACAAACGCGGCGGGCGCCTCACGCCGCGTTCCATCGAGCGGATGATGAAGCAGTATCTCCAGGCGGCGGGGTTGGACCCGAATCTGTCGCCACACACGCTTCGACACAGTTTCGCCACACATATGCTGAATGCGGGCGCCGATCTGCGCAGTGTGCAGGAGATGTTGGGGCACTCGAGCCTGTCCACGACACAAATCTACACCTACGTTTCGGTCGAGCGGCTTAAAGAGGTTTATGACCAGACCCATCCGCGCGCGGGGAAGAAGTGACGAGCGGCGGTAGGCGGACGAAACTAGACCGTGCGGTCGCCGATCAGGGTCTCGCCAAGCGCCAGCGTGACGCTATCGGCCAGTTCCGGCACGGGAAACGGCTTCTGCAGGAAGTACGTCTTGCGCATCAGCAGGGCCTTGCTGATGTCGGGCTGGGTGCGCGAGAAGCCGCTGACCAGGATCACCGGCGCGCGCGAACCCTGTGATTTGAGCCACTGACACAGTTCGAGGCCGTTATATTCCGGCATGCTGAAGTCAATAATGAG
>CAYRPR010000499.1:0-2228 GCA_964425945.1 uncultured Verrucomicrobiota bacterium
TCACATTCGGGCCTTTGACGAGCAATAAGCCCGTCGTCTCCGGCGGCAACGGCTCATAGGTGTCCGGATCGACCACCTGCACGGCCACGCCCGGCAGGGGCTGACCCACACTGCCCGGCTTGCAGCCCGTGTGCTGAACGCCGTCAATTTCCACCGGCGGCAGATTGACCGATACCACCGGCGAACATTCCGTTGCGCCATAGCCTTCAAGCGGTTGGATTCCGAACCGCTGTTCAAAGGATTCGGCGATCTTCGGTTTCAGCTTCTCCGCGCCGACCACGACGGCGCGCAGACTGCTGAAATCCTCCGGCTCGGCCCGGCGGATGTAACTCAACAGGAACGTCGGTGTGGCCATCAGCAGGGTACACCGGTGCTTGCGCACCAGTTCGGCGATCGTCCCGCCGTCGAGCGGGTTGACATGGTACACGGCGGACATGCCGCTCAACAGCGGGAACCACAGCGTCGCGGTGAACCCGAACGAATGGAAGAACGGCAACGCCGCGCAGATGGTGTCGTCTTTCAGCGGACGGTACACCATGCGAAACGCCTCGACGTTGGACGCAATATTGTGATGCGTCAGCATCACGCCCTTGGGCTGGCCTGTCGATCCGGACGAGAACATCACCGTGGCCATCCGGTCCGGAGTGAAGTTCGCGCGATCCACGATCCAACCCCGCGGCAGGAATCGGGCCCGGATAAACGAGCGAAACTTCAGCTCCGGCGTGATACGCGGCAACAGGTCCTCGATATAGACCGCCCCGTCCGGCACCTCCATCCCTTCCATTTTCTCCATGAACTTGCGCGAGGTGATCACACGGCGGATACCGCACTGGCCGATCACGGCGCGACGAAACTCGTTCGAGGCGATATAGTTCATGTTCACCGGCACCTTGTTCATCAAGGTCACGGCCATGTTGGCCAGCACGCCGCCCGCGGAAGGCGGCAGAAGAAGACCGACGTGTTCCTGTCCGTCCATCCCGTCCTTGAGCAATTCGCACAACGCGAGCGCGCCGATCAGGGTCTCGCCGTACTTGAGCTTCTTGCCGGTTGTGTCCGATACCGCCGTGCGCGACCAGTATTCGCGCGCGGCCGCAACAAATTCCTCGCCCAGCGACCGGCGGGCCGCCTTCACGGAATCGAAATAGCCGCACGATAATTCAGCCACTTTCTCGCGGACATGAAACGCCGGAGTGGATGCCGGCAACGGTTGCCCGTAGATGACGGTGACGGGATACGGGAGCATCAACGGACGCCGCAGGGCCGGCTTGCCGTGGAAGTAGCTGAAGATACTGCCCCACACGCCGCCGAGATACACGGGGATGACCGGAATCTCGCTCTTGCGCACGATCCGCTCGAACCCGCTCTTGAATTCCTGCAGCATGCCGCTGCGCGTGATGGCGCCCTCGGCGAAGATGCAGACCATATAGCCGTCGTCCAGCGCCGCGCGCGCTTCGCTCAGGGACGCGAGGATCTGCTTCGGCGGGTCCTGATACGAAATCGGGATCACGCCCATCAGGCGGAAGAACGGTTTCAGCCATCGGTTTTCGGAGATCGCGCGATACATCAGGAACCGGATCCGGCGCTGCTGCGTCGCGTTCAGGATCAGCGCGTCCACCCACGACACATGGTTGGCCACGAGCAGGGCCGGCCCTTCAACCGGCAGATTTTCCGCGCCGATCACGCGAATGCGGTAACAGATCCTCGTGATGATCAGGACAATGAATCGCAACAGGAAATCCGGCAGCGCGCGCATGGCGAGGATCGTCAGGGCCAGCGTCATCAGGCCGATCACGAGGAAACCTTCCCGCGCGGTCAGGTGAATGATCTCGCTGAACAGAAAGATCAGGCCCGCCGCCACCAGCACCCCCACCCAGCTCAGGAAGCCCGAGGCCGCGAGGATGCGGCCGCGATGTTGGTCGGGACTGCGGAACTGGATGAACGCGTCCAGCGGCACGGTGAACAACCCCGAACTGACGCCCAGCAACAGGATCGAGCCCCAGACCACCAGGGGCAGATTCGAATGGAGATACAGCAGTACGGCGCCGAGCGTCACACCCAGCGCGCCCAGCGGAACAATGCCGAACTCTATATTCCGGCCGGAGAGCCGGTTGACCAGCATCGCGCCGATGCCGATACCGACCGCCGCCAGCAGGAACAGCAGGCCGCTCTGTTCCTCGGTCAAACCCAGTTCATGGATGCCGTACGGGATCAGGTTCAACTGCACGAAC
>CAYRPR010000500.1:0-2226 GCA_964425945.1 uncultured Verrucomicrobiota bacterium
GACCGCTGTCGTGGTTGGCGAAGCGGAAATCGCTCGCGCCGTTGTTGATCGCGAACGTCCGGATGCCGCTGATCTCGTTCATCTGGTATCCCTGCACGCCGAGCGCGGCCTGGCGACCATACCACGTGAACAGATGCTCCATCTGATCGAGCACGGTCGCACGGTAGCCCATCGCGGCGATCTTTCCGAATACGTCCGCGTCCAGCAGGCGTTCCGGCGTCCAGAACACGGCGTTGGTCGTGATCTCGACGTCATAGATCGTCTCCAGGAACTCGCGGGCAAGCGCCTCGTTGTCCACATTGTACTGCGTCGTGAAGTATGCCGGCCTGTGATCCGCGAACATGCCCGCCATCAGCGCAATGATGTTCGTGCGGGCGAGTTCGCCGATTCGCTCGTTCAAGGCCGGACCATCCCGCCAGGGCTTGCCCGCCGCCGGATCGACTTTCGCCCACTGGATGGCCGAGGCCAGCGTGGGCGTGATGTGCATGTTCAACGGCTGGCCGAGCACCTCGTGCGCGTCCAGCACACGATAGTATCCGGCGCCGGCGCCGTTGTTGATGAGCGCGTGTGTGACACTGCCGGGCTGGATGGCCTGGTTGCCATGCACGATCTTCGCCATCTTCGCGCGGTTCGGCCGGTTATCGCCCGGGATCCAGGCGACCAGCACACTGCCGACGCCCTGTAATCCACCCTGCGCCCAGTGATCGTCCTCGGCAATGTAGTCGTTGTAAATACTGTCGCGGATGTCGCTGCGCCCGCCGATATCGCCCGGTCCCGGCGGGCTGTTGCCCGTGCCCGGCTTGGTCGTGAAGACCTGATAGTTGAGTACAGCCGGATCGCCGATGTATCCGACATCCAGCAGGGCCTGGCGGTCGATTGCGAATTCCACGGCGTCCAGTTGCGCGTTGTAATACGCGCCGAGGAAGTAATCTTCACGCGCGACGACGCCGCCGAAGCTGAACAGATCGTCCGTGAACGTGCTGGTGTTCTGCCCGTCATCCGTGTCCACATACACGCGGCCGGACGCCCAGTTGTACACGGCCACAACCAGTTCCCAGCGCATGTCGGTCAGCGTATCCACCTGATCCGGAAGAACGCGCTCGCCCTGTCCCGCGTTGCCCGTATCGATCACGACATAGATATCGACGTGCTCGTCCTCGGCGTGCGCCTGCAGATCGTACATGTCCACGCGGAAATAGAACTTGTTGTCGCCGCCGTTGCCGGAGGACCCGCCGTCGCGCGTGTAGAAGGCCACCAGGTCGCGCGACTCGTCGTAGCCGTCCCATCCTCGATAGACGTCGCCCTGCTTCGAGTTCGGTCCGTCGCCATGGTAATAGTCCAGCGCGCGCAGGTCGTCCCAGGTCCAGTCCGTGAACTCCTCGTGGATGTCCACGCCGTTCAACTGGCCGATCACGGGTCCCGGACCGATGGTAATGGAACCCGCCGGCACGGGGATGTTCACGTCGATCCGGGGATCGGTACCCGCCGACTGGTGCTGGCCGTTACTGACGCCGTCACCCGTCAGATCGCCGTCAGCGCCCTGCTGACTGTTGGTCAGGTTCATCTGACCGGTGCGGATATTGTACCATCCGTCGTCGAACGGATCGAGCCCATAGCGGACCTTCCACCCGTCGCGCAATCCGTCCTCGTTGGTGTCCTGCACCAGCGGATCCAGTTCGAGGAAGAGGATGCGCGGCCAGACATTGGTGGTCGCCTCATCCCAGTCGCCGCCGCTGCGGCGCGGACGCCCGTACGCGGCGAACAGCGCGTCGTAGTTGATGGCGCGCGACACGATCTGCGTTTCGCCGGCGGCAACCAGGTTGGCCTGACTGGTTGCGTCCATGCCGAGCAAATACTGCGGATGACTGTTGATATTGAAGACGGTGGATGTGCCGTTCTCATACAACAGCATCATGTCCACGCGGCCGTTGGCGTTCGTGTCCGCCGCGCCGTCGCTCATGCCGTCGCCGATCGTATCCGAATTGTTCGGATCGGTCTCGAGGAACCGCGCGTTCGCCGGCAGGGCGTCGCGGTCCACGCGCGAGGTGTTGTAGACCATCGGCAGATACATGCTGCCGTTCTCGTACCAGCCCCGGAGGACGTTGGTGACTGCGTTGCCGCCGCCCAGCAGGCCGACATCGACCCGGCCGTTGCGGTTCAGGTCCTCAACCTGGTCGTTCAGCGCGTCGCCGTCCGTGTCCGCCCGGCTCGGGTCGGTGATCGAGC
>CAYRPR010000501.1:0-2224 GCA_964425945.1 uncultured Verrucomicrobiota bacterium
AGAACAAGACGCGGGTACATCATGCATAGCCACTTATCGTGGCGGGTCAGGTCATCGGCTTCCTTCCCCACGGTCTTGCCCAGCCACTCGCGCATTTCAGGGCTGTTGACGTTGTCGTTGTAGATCCAGCCCTCGTTGCCGGTGTTATAGGGAGGATCTATGTAGATGCACTTCACCTGCCCGCCGTAGTATGGGAGGAGCGCTTTCAAGGCCAGCAGGTTGTCACCCTCCACGAGCAGGTTCCCTGTCCCGGGATCACCGACGGATAAGTCGGGCACATCCTTCAACAGGTGGAACGGGACCTGTTGATGATGATTCTCCACGGCCTTCCGGCCTATCCAGTTCAATGAGGGCATTTCCAGAGCGCCTAAACACGCATCTTTATAGAGGAGTCCACTGCCCAGGGCAAGCTCCCTGAATCACATCCCCGACCATTTTCCAACGATTGGAAAACTGATCCACAAATGTGACGAGATGATCATGAGCGCGGATTCACTTTCGGGCAGGTTGGGATAACGTGGGTTCATCGTCGCTTTCTCCGGGGCGTGGGCTGGAGGCTGACTTTCAGTTCCGCGTCGAGGGCTTCGGCGATGCGACGGAGGGTGTTCAGGGAATGGCCCTTGTAGGAGGGTGATTCGAGCCGGCTGATCTGTTGTTGGGATGAGTTCAGTATCCCGGCCAGATCCTTCTGGGATAGACCGGCCTTTTTCCGGAGCATGGCGATCTGAAGCGGAATGTCCCACTCTTCATCGATCCAACGGAAGCGCTCCGGACGTTTGCGGTTGCGGCTGGAATGAGCTTTTTTCATGCCGCAAATATAGCTGGAAGGGTTAAGCATGGCAACAACATTTTTGATGTATGACAAAGACAGGAGCCGGATGGAACCGCGAATAAACGCGAATGAACACGAATTCAGGAGGAAGAGAATTAGGAGGGAAGATTTTACCACGGATGACACGGATGGGCACGGATGGGTAGACAGAAGACTTTCCCTTTGCGACCCTCTGCGACCCCGCCTGCCGCATAGCTCTGCGCTCTCGATGACCATGCGGACTGGATGACATGCTGACGAGTGCACACATATTGGCGGGCAGGCCCTGCGGTTAAATTTCTGAAGGAAGAGTTTTAACCACGGATGACACGGATGGGCACGGATTAAGGAGTGGAAGAGAAGCTTCCTTTCCTATCCGTGGTATCCGTGTAATCCGTGGTTTCTTCCTCTTTGCTTGCGGCTGGGCGGGTTCGTGATAGGCTTCGGCGCTGATGCATACCGCGGCGTTGGTTATTTTCATCGCGACGTATATCGGGGTGGCGCTGGGGCGCGTGCCGGGACTGGCGCTAGACCGGACCGGAATCGCCCTGCTCGGCGCGATCGCGATGGTCGTGGCCGAGGTGATGACCCCCACCCAGGCGCTGGCATCCATCGATTCATCCACCATCCTGCTCCTGTACGCGCTGATGGTGGTGTCGGCCCAGTTGCGTCTCGGCGGATTCTATACGTGGACGGCCCTGCGAATCACCCGATGGATGGATCGCCCCGCCCGCTTCCTCTTCATCCTCATGCTGGTCAGCGCGGGTCTTTCGGCGCTCCTGGCCAATGACATCATCTGCCTCGCGTTCACGCCCGTGCTCTGCTTCTCGCTCCTGCGCGCCCGGCTGAATCCTGTCCCCTTCCTGATCGCGCTCGCGGTTTCGAGCAATATCGGTTCGGCGGCAACGATCATCGGCAATCCGCAGAACATGCTGATCGGACAGATCGGCCAACTGGATTTCGGAAAGTTCCTGCTGTGGTGCGGAATTCCCAGCGTCATCGCCCTGCTGGCGGCCTACGGGATCATGGTCTGGCTCTGCCGGGATCAGTGGCACAGCGAGAAGCCGGCTCCGACGGATCATCCGGAATGGCCGGATTTCAACCGGCATCAGTCCACCAAGGGGATTGCGCTGGTCCTTGTGCTGGTGGCGTTGTTCTTCACGGATATACCGCGCGAGCTATCCGCTTTGGCGATCGCGGGCGTTCTGCTGTGCAGTCGGAAGATGCATACGAGGGCGATTCTGGGCCTCGTGGATTGGCATCTGATCACGCTCTTCTGCGGGTTGTTCATTGTCATTCACGGCATCGAGATCACCGGGTACACCAGCCGGTTCATGGACGGACTGGTCGGGATCGGTCTGGATATCGGTAATCCCTACATTCTGACGCTGGTCAGCGCGGTGACCAGCAATG
>CAYRPR010000502.1:0-2218 GCA_964425945.1 uncultured Verrucomicrobiota bacterium
TGGCGCATGACCTGCGCTTCATCATCGCCGTGCTGAAGATCAACAACGACCTCGAGCGTATCGGCGACCTCGCGGTGAACATTGCCGAGCGCGCGATATTCCTGTCCTCGCTTTCCATGCCGCGTACGTCATTCGACTTCCCGGCGATGGCCGAGAAGGCTCAGTCCATGGTGCGCATGAGTCTCGATGCCCTGCTGAAACAGGACTTGGATCTGGCGATCCATGTGCGCGAGTCGGACGACGCGGTCGATGAAATCAACCGCACGATGTACGAACAGGTCAAGGAAGGCATCCGCCGGGAGCCCGAACGGCTCGATGCGTTGATCCATCTGCTGTCCATTTCCCGCCATCTCGAGCGCGTGGCGGACCATGCCACGAATATCGCCGAGGATGTCATCTACATGATCAAAGGCGAGATTGTGCGGCACCGGGTCGAATCCCATCCGGAATAGGCGGGCTGACGGACGCGCGCCGCCCGGATTCATTCCCGCACTTGAAGTTTTTCCCAATCCGTGGATGATGTGAGGTCCACTAATGGAGAAACGTTGTGAATAAACGATCCTTTGAATTTCTGGAGCGACTCATCAACAGCATCAGCCCGTCCGGCTACGAGGACGAAGCCGCGCGCGTCTGGCAGAAGGAAGCCTCATCGTTCGCCGACGATATCCGGCGGGATACGCACGGCAACAGCGACGCGGTGATCAACGCCGGCGGTTCGCCGCGCATCATGTTGTCGGGCCATTACGACGAGATCGGTTTCATCATCACGCACATCAACGACGAGGGGTATCTCTGGATTTCACCGGTTGGCGGCTGGGATCCCCAGATCCCGCAGGGCCAGCATGTCACCATTCGCGGTCGCAAGGGGCATGTGCCGGGCGTGATCGGCAAGTGTCCGATCCATCTGCTGAAGGAGGACGCGCGGAAGAAGGTGACGAATCTGGATGAGCTGTGGGTGGATATCGGCGCGCAGAATAAGAAGGAAGCCGAGAAACAAGTGGCGATCGGCGATCCGCTGGTGATTTCGCGGGCATTGACCCGGCTGCAGGGGCAACTCGTCGCCGGGCGCGGCTTCGACAACCGGGCGGGGGCGTTTGTCGTGCTGGAGGCCGCGCGACGTCTGTCGAAGATGAAACCGAAGGCGGAGATCCATGCCGTGGCGACCGTACAGGAGGAGATCGGCTTGCGCGGCGCGCGGACGGCGGCGTTCGGGATCGATCCGCAGGTCGGGATCGCGGTGGATGTCACCTTTGCGACGGACTATCCGAGCATGGGCGATGCCGTGAAGAAGTTCGGCCACATCAAGGTGGGCAAGGGGACGGTCATAACC
The DNA here is from genome assembly GCA_964425945.1 of uncultured Verrucomicrobiota bacterium. Lineage (GTDB taxonomy): Bacteria > Verrucomicrobiota > Kiritimatiellia > SLAD01 > SLAD01 > CAYRPR01. The sequence continues at coordinate 1,331 of CAYRPR010000502.1, forward strand.
CGCGGGCCGAATATCAACCCGAAACTGTTCGATCTCATGGTGGACATCGCGCAAAAGGAGCAGATCGCTTATCAGATCAACGCCGAATCGCGCGCCACGGGTACGGACGCCAATGCCATTCAGATCAACCGGTCGGGCGTCGCCACCGGGCTCCTCAACATCCCCAATCGTTACATGCATACGCCCTGCGAGATGGTCAGCCTGGACGATCTCGACGCCACGGCCGATCTGATGGCGCATACCTGCGCCCGGATCAGCAACAAACTGGACTTCATCCCGTTCTAGGTCAAGCCGTTGTGTTGCCCCCTGCGATGGAGGCGGGCGCGGAACATGTGCTCACGTAGACCGCCTTCTTCGACAAATGCCTGCTCCAGTTCGCGAACTTGCCGATCCAGCAAATAACACGTCACATGGATCAGGCCAATGATGACGTTGGCGCTGATGGCGGGTTCGGAATGCTCTATGCCTTTACGGAAGGTGTCGTAGGTTGCTCCTCTGATCCGGTTCAGCTTGGCCAGCCGCTTGCGACAGGGGTGATCGGCATTCCATTCCTCGATTCGCCGCTCTCGTAGGAAATCGCGATAGTCCTCGAGTAGTTCCTCCTGGCTCGCGCGGGCAACCTGTGTGAGTTTGATCTCGGCTTCCTTGGAGGTTGCGGAGGCCCGGCTGCCTTCAATGATGTTCTGTTTGCCTGAGCGCGCGGCCTGGATCATCTGGTCATAGGTTCGATCGCGGGGATTCAGGAAACGAGCACAGAAGTATTTCGTGGCTTGGAACACGATCAGGGCTTTTTGATACGAGATCAGGTTTTCATAGCCGCCGTGGGGCGGGATGAACGGCCGGGTCATGGGGGCTCCGGGGTTAAGGGACTGAAACGACGGAAAGGAC
>CAYRPR010000503.1:0-2205 GCA_964425945.1 uncultured Verrucomicrobiota bacterium
CGCACGTCCGCGCGGCGGCACTGATGGATTGCTTCTGCTGGATCGCTTCGAGCAGACGAATCACGCCGACGCCGGCGAACGGTACGCCGCGCGCATCAGCCAGCATCAAGCGCACCTTCGGTTTCATCCCGCTATAAAATCAATTAAATAACGGAAAGGCAAATCATTCCGCGCCCGGGAGCGCGGGGGGATTCGAAGCGGGCTGAGCGGTCACGCCTCGGCGAACAGCCACGTGGACAGATAGCGTTCCCCGGTATCGCAACCGATGGTAACGATAATCTTGCCCTTGTTTTCGGGACGGCGGGCAACCTGCAACGCGGCCCATACGTTGGCGCCGCCGGATATGCCGACCAGGATGCCGTCCTCGCGGGCCAGCCGGCGGGCGGTATCGGCGGCGTCCTCTTCATCCACCTGGATGATCTCGTCCAGCAGGTCGGTACGCAACACTTTCGGGATGAACCCCGCGCCAATACCCTGGATCCGGTGCGGGCCGGCCTTGCCGCCGGAGATGACCGGCGACTTGATCGGTTCCACGGCGACGGCCTTGAATGCGGGTTTGCGCTGTTTAAGCGCCTCGGACACGCCCGTGATGGTGCCACCTGTGCCGACGCCGGCCACGAGAATATCCACCTTTCCGTCCGTATCGTTCCAGATTTCCTCGGCCGTCGTCGTCTTGTGAATCCCGGGATTGGCCGGATTATTGAATTGCTGAGGCATGAAGGCCCTGGGCATCTCGGACAGCAACGCCTCCGCGCGCCGCACCGCACCGGGCATGCCCTCCGCGGCCGGTGTGAGCACCAGTTCGGCGCCCAGGATGCGCAGGAGATGACGCCGTTCCATGCTCATGCTTTCCGGCATGGTCAGGATCAGGCGATACCCCTTGGCGGCGGCCACGAAGGCCAGCGCAATACCGGTGTTCCCGCTGGTCGGCTCTACAATCACGGTGCCGGGCTTGAGCAGACCCGCCTCTTCGGCGGCATTGATCATCGCCAGACCGATTCGATCTTTGACACTGCCCAGCGGGTTGTGCGACTCCATCTTGAGGAGGACCAGCGCGGGCTGCCCCTCGTTAATGCGATTCAACCGTACCAGGGGCGTGTTGTAAACCGTCTCGGTAATGTTGTTGAAGATCTTCACTGGTTTCCTCCGGAATCGCGCCGCGCAAACGCCCGAAGCGGCTGGTTGTTTTTCACTTCTAATGGGCTTTACCTAAGCGGTTGGAGCCCATTTGTCAAGGCCCGCCTGCATTCCTGCCTTGCACATTGCCACCCCCGTTCTTAGGATCATGACCATTGCGGATACCCAACCACGAAAGCAAGGACAACGGTCATGGCCAGTATATTCAAAGCGTATGATATCCGGGGCATCTACGGCGACACGCTGACGGCGGATCTCGCCTACAAGATCGGACGCGCCTTCGCGACGTTCCTGAAATGCAAGAAAACCGTCGTCGGACGCGACATGCGCCCGCATTCCCAGCCGCTCTTCGACGCGCTGGCGCGCGGCCTCGTCGAACAGGGCGTAACGGTCATCGATCTCGGCCTCTGTTCCACCCCGATGTCCTATTACGCGAACGGGAAACTCGGCGCCGATTCCGGCATCATGATCACCGCTTCGCACAACCCCGGCGAGTACAACGGATTCAAGATGTGCCGCGAACAGGCCATCCCGATCAGCGGCGCGACCGGCATCAAGGATCTCGAGCAGATCGTACTGAATCAATCATTCGACGCGCCGGCGGAACGTCCGGGACGCATCGCCACGCATAATATCGCGTCGGAATATATGGATCACATCCGCCCGTTCGCGGATTTTGCGCGACCCGTACGCGTGGCGATTGATTACGCCAACGGCATGGGCATACTCGAGGGCGAGGTCCTTGAGAAAATCATGGAGATCGATCCGCTGTTCAAGGAACTCGACGGCACCTTCCCCAATCACGAGGCGAATCCCCTGCACGCGGAAACCTTTGAGCCGCTGCAGCGGATGATCCGGGCCGGGCAATATGACTTCGGCATCTACTTCGACGGCGACGCGGATCGAGCCGGGTTTACGGATGAGCGGGGGCATATCGTATCCAACGACATGATCACGGCGCTGATCGCCGAAGCCATCCTGGAAAAAGAGAAAGGCGTGGTGTTCTACGACCTGCGCAGCAGCTGGGCGGTCAAGTAAGAGATCGAGGCGTCGGGCGGCGAAGCGCGT
>CAYRPR010000504.1:0-2194 GCA_964425945.1 uncultured Verrucomicrobiota bacterium
GACGAGATGTTCGCCGCGGATTTCGCCCTTCATGCATCCTCCGGCCTTGATGGTGACCACGCCATCCGCCTGCAGTTTGGCGGTCAGTTCGCCGATAATCTCCACATTCCGGTAGCGGGTGTTGGTGTGGAGCGATATACGGGCGTCCGCGGCGACCCGGATATCCCGCGCGGTAAACATACTTTCATTGAAGGCGCAGCCGGGCGCGAATTCGAGGGTGTGCTGGACCGTGACCTGGCCGCCCTGAATCTTGCCTTCGAGCACGAGGTCGTTCGTCGAGATGTTGCCGCCTTCAATGACGCCGGTCGGCAATACGCGCACTTTGCCGGCCGTCTTGATCGTGTCATTGAACAGGCCGTCGATCATGTGATCGGACGTATCGAGCTTGTTCTTGCATTTGGGACAATAGGTGTGTGGTTTGCGGCCGGTCATGGTGAACCCGAATCCGCAATGGTAGCAACTGATGTCGTACTTGGTGGGCAGGGCGGTGTGGCCGATATGTACGCGCGGCCCGGCGGCGGGTTTGGAGGCGGCGGGGGCCGCGGCGGGCGGCGACTTCTTCTTGCCGTCGCCGGTCGATGGACGGGATGCCTTGGCTTTCTCAACCGCTTTTACGGTGAGGAAACCGTCCACCACTTTGATTTTGCTGCGATCCGCCACGAGCCGTATCTCCCGGCGCCTTCAGGCGATGGCAGGAAAGGAGCAGGGCCGCCCCGCCTTTGCGGGGGTGCCCGATCCGTCCCGTATGAATCAGCGCTTGCCGAACAGACCGGGCTTCGGCTCGTCGGATTTGTCGCCCGCGTTGTCCGCGGCTCCGCCCACGGCGGCGCCCGACGGATTGACTTCCGAGCGGCCGACAAAGGTCACGCCGTCCTCGACGGACAGGCGCTTGGCCTTGATGTCGCCCATGACGCGGGCGGTGGCCAGCATCTTGATGCGGTCCTTGGCAGTGATGTTGCCATTGATCGTTCCGGCGATGGAGACGGAACTGACGGTCAGGTTGCCTTTGATCACGGCGCCCTTGCCGATGGTCGCATCGCCGTCGGCGCGCAGGTCGCCTTCGAGTTTCCCGTGGATCTGGATCGCGCCGGAGGTTTTGATCGTCCCGGTGATTTCCATTTCCGCCGCGATAATGGATTGTGATGTATTGCTGTCCATACTGCATCCTTTCTAGCTTGAGGTTGGTTTGAGATCAGACCGTCAGTGGCCAGAGCATGGCAAATAATGGCAGGAATAGACAAGGTGAAAGGCTTACGCCCCGGTCCGCGCGCGCTGGCGCAGGGCCAGATCGGCCAGCACGAGCGCAGCCATGGACTCGACGATCGGCACGGCCCGGTTGACTACGCAGGGGTCGTGGCGGCCTTTGGCCTCCAGATCAACCGGCTCGCCGTCGAATGTGGCGGTATGTTGTTTCCGCCCGATGGTGGCGGGTGGCTTGAACGCCACCCGGAAGACTATCGGTTCGCCGTTGGTAATGCCGCCCTGCACGCCGCCACTGCGGTTGGTGGCCGTGCCGAGCCGGCCTTCCTTCTTCACAAACAGGTCGTTATGCCGCGATCCGCGCAGGCGTGTTCCGGCGAAGCCGGATCCAATCTCGAATCCCTTCGTCGCCGGTAGCGATAACATGGCGTGTGCGAGTTTCGCTTCCGCCTTGTCGAACACCGGTTCGCCCCAGCCCGCGGGTATATGCGCGCACACGCAGGTGATGATCCCGCCGAGCGAATCACCCGCTTCGCGCGCCTCGATGATCGCCTGACGCATCTTCTCCGACACGGACGGGTCGGGACATCGCACCTCGGTCTCATCCACCTGGGCGCGCGTCGGGGGGGCGTCGGATTGATCCGGCCCCTCCAACTCGCCCACGGCGCTTACCCACGCAACGATCTGCACCCCGTACTGTTCATGGAGAAATTTCTCCGCGATGGCGCCCGCCGCCACGCGACCGATCGTCTCGCGCGCGCTGGATCGCCCGCCGCCGCTCGACGCCCGTATGCCGTACTTGGCCTGGTATGTGAAATCCGCGTGCGAGGGGCGCGGCACCCGGCTCATTTCCTTGTAGTCGCCGGGCCGCTGGTCCCGGTTCTTGACCAGCAGGCCGATCGGCGTGCCCCACGTAATGCCGTTTTCCACGCCCGACAGGATGATTACGGCATCCTGCTCCTGGCGGGGGGACGTTATGAGGCTTTGTCCGGGG
>CAYRPR010000505.1:0-2178 GCA_964425945.1 uncultured Verrucomicrobiota bacterium
CCGGCGCGCAGCATCAGCCATGCTGTGCCGATCCCGTCAGCGCCCGAGGCGCAGCCAGGCCTCGAACAGGCGCTTCACGAAAGGCGTGAGGCGCTTGCGCGTGTGGAGCCCGGCCGCCGCCTTGATCGCCTCGGCCTGGGTCGGATAGGGGAACACGACGTTCGTGAAGTGACCGAGGCCGAGGCCGCCGGTCATCGCCAGCGTGATCATCGCGTATCTGCTGGAAGGCATCATCCGGCGCCTGACCCAGCGAGGCCTGCCGCGACTCCCGGTCGTACTGATCGTCTTCTGCCTGTTCATGGCGTTTCTGGTGGTGGCCTTGTTCGGCCTGCTCCCGATGCTGTCCCAGCAGGTCGTCGCGGCCGCCAAGCGTCTGCCCGAGATCATTGGGTGGGCAAGGACGGAATTGATGACGTTGCCCCAACGCTATCCGGAAGTCATTTCCACGGAGCAGGTCGGCGAGATCATGGGGGCGCTGGACGTCGAGGCCCGGAAAATCACGCCGCACCTGCTGAGCCTTTCGGTCGCGTCGCTTCGCGGAATCATGCTGTTCTTCATCTACCTGGTTCTGATGCCGCTGATGGTGTTCTTCTTCCTCAAGGATAAGGAACCCATTCTCAAGTGGCTGACGTCGTTCATGCCCGAGGAACGCGCGTTGAGCATGCGGGTCTGGCGCGACGTGGACCGGCAGATCGGCAACTACATCCGCGGCAAGTTCTGGGAAATCCTGGTCGTGTGGTCGGTCAGCTCGGTCACGTTCCATCTGCTCGGACTTGATTTCGCGATGCTGATCGGACTGTTCGTGGGCTTGTCCGTGCTGGTGCCGTACATCGGCGCGACGGTCATGACCCTGCCCGTCGCGCTCGTCGGATACTACCAGTGGGGCTGGAGCCCGGATTTCCTGTACGTGATGCTGGCTTATCTGATCATCCAGGCGCTGGACGGCAATCTGCTGGCGCCGTTATTGCTTTCCGGCGTGGTCAATCTCCACCCGGTCGCCGTCATCCTCGCCGTACTGGTATTCGGCGGTCTGTGGGGATTCTGGGGCGTGTTTTTCGCCATCCCGCTGGCGACGCTGGTTCAGGCCGTTCTGCGCGCCTGGCCCCGGAAACAGAAGCCGGAACCGGTCACGGGGTAGGAAGTGTCCAGCGTTCAGTCCGGCCTATGACCTCGGCCAACGTGTTCAGCCAAGTAAAAGCCGTGCGATCGATCTCCTGCGGCTGGTCCCGATCCCGACCGCGAAGCGCGTCGGGAGTCGGGACAGAACCGCGCTCCGAAGCCAGGTTGGTTCTCTCTTTGGAGCGCTAATGTGTCCCGCCTCGGGACCACCCGCAGGCGATGCGTTCAAGTGCTTGGTTTCACGGACAGGATTGAGCGGACTTCCAATCGTGTGAATTCCAATATGAAGTGCAACATGTAAAATGAGGTCGCATCGTCGGTGACCTTCGGTAGCTTGGGCTTTGAACAGAAGAACAAGCACAGGAGGGCGACGATGCGATACAGGCATCTGACCATGTATGATCGGGAAGTCATTGAAGTAGTGCGAAAAAAGGAGGGGGAACCGTTGAGGAGGCGGCCGAGGAGATAGGCCGTTCGCTATCAACGGTTGGCCGGGAAATACGGCGTAATGGATCGGATGGGGTCTATGAGGCCTTGTCGGCTCTTTGTCTGGCGACGAACCGGCTTAGGGCGTGGAGGCGCCCACGCCGGTTCGATGACGAGCGGCTGTGTGCCCACGTGGTCGAGAAGCTGCAAGAGGACTATTCGCCGGAACAGATCGTTGGAAGTCCTGCCTGGACCCTTATTCCATGAACTCCACGTCGGCGGCTTCGCGCAGTTCCATCAGGTACTCATTCACGGAGGTCTGTTTGCGTTGATTGAGCAACTGCTGGGCGATCATCTCCCGGCTGTCGTCCAACGAAAGCGTATGGGCCTGTTCGTGCTTCGCGACCTTGATGATGTGATACCCGAACTGCGTCTCGACGATGTCGCCGATTTCGCCTTCTTCCTGGCTGAAGGCCGCGTCGGCGAACGGAGGCACCATTTGATTCCGCGTGAACTGTCCGAGATCGCCCCCGCGCGCGCGGCTTGGACAATCCGATTCGGCCATGGCCAGCTGGGCAAAATCCGCGCCCTCCAGCAACTGCGCGCGGAGTTCTTCCGCCTTGCCGCGCTTCG
>CAYRPR010000506.1:0-2177 GCA_964425945.1 uncultured Verrucomicrobiota bacterium
CTCGCATATTCATGCGCGGGGTGCGTCCGCGGCGCGGTGTGTAGGCCTTGCGTCCCTTCGTCTTTCCGGTCTTGGCCTCCGCGGGCGGACGCCCCGCCCCGCCCTCGGTGACGGAGACCGGAACGTGCCCCATACGCTCGATCTGGATCAAAGCCGACCGCTTATCCTTTGCGTCCACCGTCCCGCTGACGCGCTCGCCGGCGCGGCTCTTGGCTGTGTAGGAGAAGATGGGCATGGCTATTAGGCTGGGAGCAAATTCGAAATCCGAAAGCTCATATCCGAATGTGGAAACTCAACCATTGTAATGCGCACTGGAACTCTTTTCATTCGGCAGTCGGCATTGCTCTACGTTTCCGCCAGATCTTCGTTATCCTCGGTCACGCGCAGGACCTCCTCGATCGTCGTAATGCCCTTGAGCACCTTCGTCCAGCCATCGTGGCGCAGGGTCCACATGCCGTGCTTGAGCGCGGTCTGCTTAATATCATTGGCGGAGGCGCGCGCGACCACCTGTTGCCGGATCTCGTCGCTGATCACGATGATTTCATAGATGCCGGTACGGCCATGGAACCCGGTCTTGCGGCATTCTTCGCATCCAACCGCCTCGTAGATGGTTCCTTCCACCAGGCGCTCGAGGGGAAATCCGATGGTGCTCAGGAATTGCGCGTCGGCCTTGATGGGCTGCTTGCACTTGTTGCATAGACGGCGAACGAGACGCTGGGCGATCAAACCCTCGATCGATGAGGCTACAAGGAACGGTTCGATGCCCATGTCCACAAGACGGGTCACCGCGCCGGCGGCGTCGTTCGTGTGCAGGGTGCTGAAGACCAGGTGGCCGGTCAACGCGGCGCGGATGGCGATTTCCGCCGTCTCGCGGTCGCGGATCTCGCCGACCATGATCACGTCGGGATCCTGCCGCAGAATATGGCGCAGGCCGGTGGCGAACGAGAGCCCGATTTCGGATCGCACCTGGATCTGGTTGATCCCCGCCATCTCGTATTCGATCGGTTCCTCGATCGTGATGATGCGCTTGTCAATGGAGTTGATCGTGTGCAGCCACGCATAGAGCGACGTGGACTTACCGGAACCGGTCGGCCCGGTGACAAGCAGGATACCGTGTGGTTTCGTGATGAGTTTCTTGAGTACTTTCTCATCCCGCGGCACAAGGCCGAGCGAGTCCAGCCCGATTAAACCGCTGTGACGCATCAATAAACGCAAGCTCACGCTTTCGCCGTAGACCGTCGGCATCGTCGATACGCGCACGTCGATATCCTCGCCGCGGATCTTGAGACTGATCCGTCCGTCCTGGGGTAAACGCTTCTCGGCGATGTCCATGTTGGCCATGACCTTGATGCGGGATATAATGGACGCCTGAAAGCGTTTCAGGTACGCGGGCACCGGTGTCTGGTGCAAGACGCCGTCGATTCGGTACCGGATGCGGAGCGATGTTTCCATCGGTTCCAGATGGATGTCGGTCGCGCGGTCCTGATAGGCCTCCCAGATGATCTGGTTGACGAATTTTACGACGGATGCGTCCTGATCCACTTCGCTCAGATCCCGTTTCAGGTCGCCTTCCGGCGCAACCTCGATCCGGTCGTCCTGGATCATCTTTTCGAGCGTATCGGCGCCGACGCCGTAAAATTTGGTGGAGGCCTTGGCGATATCCGTAGTCGGGCTGAGCGCCAGCCGGATTTTCATGCCGGAGACGAGGCGCAGGGCGTCGACGAGACCAGGCATGAACGGGTCGTGGGTGGCCACGCGCAGGGTCCCGTTTTCCAGCGCGACCGGGATGACGTTCTATTGGAAGACCGCTTTGGGAGAGAGTTTTTCAAGGACGTCCGGCGCGATAAGGCCTTCCTTTAACCGGACAAATGGAATGCCCATGGCTTGGGCCAAAGCTTCGAGAAACTGATCCTCCCGGGCGTACCCCTCGGTCACCACCGTATGGGTGATCGAAACGCCCCCCTCCTGATGCCGCGCCAGCAGGTCGTCAACCTGTGACGCCGTGAAAAGCGTGGTCTTCTCCAGCAGGGATGCCAGTTTGGTTGTGGTTGCCGTGGCCATGTGTATTTGATGACTACCCTACTACAGTACACCACAATACGGCAACCTAGCAAACAGGCGTGGGGACGGAGAAATAGTGGCGGTGAAGTCAGCTGACCGCCGCTACGGGGTGTTCG
>CAYRPR010000507.1:0-2167 GCA_964425945.1 uncultured Verrucomicrobiota bacterium
ATTGAATGAGTATGGCGTGTTGATTCTGACGGGTGGTGTATCCATGGGCAAACGCGATTATGTCCCGATTGCGCTCGATCAGCTGGGCGTCACCAATGTGTTTCACAAGATCAGCCAGCGGCCCGGCAAACCCATGTGGTTCGGCCTGAGTCGGACAGGCGTCCCGGTCTTCGCCCTGCCCGGCAATCCGGTCTCGACGCTGGTCTGTCTCCACCGCTATGTCCTGCCATCGCTGGAACGGGCCCTGGGCGCACGCTCAGCGACTCCAGCTCACGTTCAGTTAAAGCATCCAATCAACTTTCGCCCGCCGCTGACGGGATTCATGCCCGTTGCCCTGGCGCCGGAAGCGGATGGACGTTGGGCGGCCGCCCCGCTAGAGTACAACACGTCGGGCGATTTTGCCTCGCTTCGCGAAAGCGACGGATTCGTGGAACTGCCGCTCGGGCGACATATTTTCGAAGCGGGTGATGCCGTACGATACTTCAGTTGGAAATAGATTATGAAACTGAGTCATGTGGATGATCAGAACCGGCCGCACATGGTCAATGTGGGCCATAAGGACGTTACCGAGCGCATCGCGCGCGCGCAGGCCGTCGTATCCCTGCCGGCGAGCATGCAAACCGCCGAGGTCACGAGTTCCAAGGGACCGGCATTTCAGACCGCCATCCTCGCCGGGATCATGGGCGCGAAGAAGACCAGCGACCTGATCCCCCTATGCCATCCCATCGGCCTTGATGACTGCGCGTTGAATATCGAGTTGCGAGACGGACGGGATATCGTGATTGAATGCACCGCGCGGACGCATCACAAGACCGGCGTGGAGATGGAGGCGTTGACAGGCGCTTCAGTGGCCGCGTTAACCGTGTACGACATGCTGAAAGCCCTGTCGCATGACATCATCATCCGGGATATCCGCCTGATGGAAAAACGCGGCGGGAAAAGCGACTTCAAGCGGGACTAGGCTGGGACCCCTCCTCCAGCTCACTCAACTCATCAATCTGCTTCAGGTATTCGAAGACACGATGCGCCTCTGCTTCGTCCAGCTTGCTGATCGCGAAACCCACATGGACGATGACGTAGTCGTCCACTCCCGCATCGGGGACGCAGGACAGATTGACGCTCTTAACGATCCCGCCAAAACTGACCCGGCCCGACCGGAGCATCGGGTCGGTTTCGGTGATCTCGATGATCTGTCCTGGAACAGCGAGGCACATTACAATCAATTCAAGGTTTCCGCGTCGCCGCAAAGCGGCAAGCGGCCACTTGGCGGCAAAGCCGCCGACGTGGCAGGTTGCAGCAATGCGATTCCGATCTGGCCCAGGGAGATGCCGCCGTCGTTCGGCGGGATCTGCCAATGCCAGTAAGGATCATAACCCGCCTCCATGAGTAACGCAACCGATCTTTCCAATAAGAGGGCATTCTGAAAGCATCCACCGGACAGCACGACCCGCTTCTCGCCCACTGTGCGCGCCACATCCACGATCAGGTCGGCCAACCACTCATGCAATGCGCGGGTGATGTGCCGCTTATCCACGCCCGCCTGCATATCGGCGATTATTTGCCGGATTATAGGTTCCCAATCCAGTTCGCCTGCAATGCCTGGTAAGGCGTTGACTTGGCCATTATCCTGACAGAGAAACTCAAGCTCCATCGCCGCCTGGCCTTCAAACGTGGTTATCTGGCGGATGTCCAACAGTGACGCTACCGCGTCAAAAAGTCGTCCGGCGCTGGATGTCCGGGGCGACTGAACCCCCTTTTCCAACATCCCGCGCAACGCGATCAGTTCATGATGATCAAATGCGCGAATCGGCGGCAAGTTCGTCATGTCGAACACGCTCTCGCCGAAAATCTCATAGAGCAGGCCCAACGCGGATCGTCTCGGCTCACGAATCGCTTGATCTCCGCCCGGCAGGCAAAATGTACGCAGATGCCCAACTCGCTTGAATGAGGTACAATCCGCCAAAAGAAATTCGCCCCCCCATACCGTGCCATCCGGTCCGTACCCGGTGCCATCCCACGACACTCCCAGCACCTTTCCATCCAGTCCGTTGTCAATCATGCAGGACACCACATGGGCATGATGATGTTGAACTGATATCACCTCGCGAGGACCGCGTTCACCCACCCCTAAATCCCCTCCGGAGGAGGGGACTTTAGCTTCTTCCTC
>CAYRPR010000508.1:0-2160 GCA_964425945.1 uncultured Verrucomicrobiota bacterium
CCGAGCCCAACGCCTTTGCCGCCGGGATCAAGCCGGAACGCGCCGTGGTGGCCGTGACCACCGGTCTGCTGGGCCGTCTGAACCGGGACGAACTGCAGGGGGTCATCGCGCACGAGATCGCGCACATCAACAACCGCGATATCCTGTTCATGACGCTGGCCGGTGTGACGGTCGGCGCGGTGATCATCCTGTCCGAAGTGGCGTGGCGCAGTCTGCGTTTCGGCCGGATTTCGCGCGGCGGATCATCCAAGAACAGCGGGCAGGCCGCCCTGATCATCGCCGTGGTGGCGATCGTGCTGGCGATTCTCGCGCCGTTCCTTGCGCAGTTGCTGTATTTCGCCTGTTCGCGCAAGCGGGAGTATCTCGCCGACGCGTCCGCCGCGCAGTTCACGCGGTATCCGGAAGGATTGGCCTCCGCACTGGAAAAAATATCGCGATCCGCCGGGAGCAAGCACGCCAAAGCGCAGACGAGCCGGGCGCTGGCGCCAATGTACATCGTGAATCCGATGGCCGCGCGAAGCAAGCGCGCGGGCTGGTTCAGCACGCATCCGCCGAGCGACGACCGTATCCGTATCCTGCGCGGCATGACGGCGGCCTCCTCGCTAGCCGCGTATGAGCAGGCTTACGAGGCGTTGCACAAGGGCGATAAACTGGTTGGCGCGGCGAGTCTGAAGCAGGCCGGCGATCAGGGCATTCGCGAGCCGTCAAAGGACGAGCCGCAGGACGGGAAGAAACAGTGGCGCCAGGTTCAGGATACCCTGCATCAGATACAGCAGTACGCGCTGATCCCCTGTGTGTGCGGCCTGCGCATCAAGATTCCGCCCGACTTCGATCAGCAGAACATGACCTGCCCGAAATGCGGCAAAAAGCATCCTGTCCCCGCCGAACTCTTTCAGGTGGCCGCCGCGATGAAGGCCACGCAACTTTAGGGGGCGAGAATGACGCTTCGCCCTATCTGGATCCGGAATGCCCGCCTGATCGATCCGGCCTCCGGCCGCGATGAATCCGGCGATCTCTACGTCGAGAAGGGACAGATCGCGCCGCCGCCCGACCGGATGCCCGGTGACGTAACGGAGATCGACGCCACCGGCCTTGTGCTGGCGCCGGGCTTTCTCGATATCCATGTGCATTTGCGCGAGCCGGGCGGCGAGGCCGCCGAGACGATCGCGTCCGGGTCGATGTCGGCCGCGCGCGGCGGATTTACCTCGATTGTGGCCATGCCGAACACGCGCCCGCCGATCGACACGCCGTCGCGCGTGTCGTTCGTGCGGTATCGCGGCGAGGAAGTGGGGCGGGTACGTGTCCTCCCATCCGCCTGCATCACGCAGAATCGGGCCGGCGAGTCACCGGCTCCGTTTGAGGCCTTGCGCGACGCGGGGGCGGTCGCGTTCACGGACGACGGCAGTACGGTGCAATCGGACGAGGTCGTGCGCCGCGCGATGGAGCAGGCGGTGCGGCTGGATCTCTTGATCATGGATCATGCGCAGGACCGCTGGATGGAACAGCAAGGCGGTGTTATGCACGAGGGCGAGGCGGCGCGGCGTAGTGGCCTGCCGGGCATTCCATCGGAGGCGGAGATCCGGATCGTCGAGCGGGATATCCGGTGCGCGGAGGAAACCGGATGCCGTCTGCATATCCAGCATGTGTCCGCGGCGGAGAGCGTCGATCTGATTCGCGCGGCGCGCGCGCGGGGTGTGCGCGTGACGGCGGAAGCGACGCCGCATCATATTGCGCTGTGTGATGAGGATATCGATCCGCTGCGTCCGGATTGTTTCAAAATGAATCCGCCGCTGCGCTCCGCGCGGGATTGCGACGCGATCATCGAGGGTGTGCGGGACGGTTCGCTCGGTATTTTCGCCACGGATCATGCGCCGCATACTCTGGAAGCGAAGAACCGGGGATTCCTCTCCGCGCCGTTTGGCGTCGTGGGGCTGGAGACCGCGGTGGGTGTGACCTATACGCGGACGGTTTGCGATGGGGTGCTGGACACGGCATCGTGGATACGCCGGTGGACGGTCGAGCCGGCGCGGGTGCTCGGGCGTCCGGAACTGTCATTGCTCCCGGGGCAACCGGCCGACCTGGTCCTGTTGGATCTGGAGCATGAGTGGGTGGTACGCGCGGGCGATTTCGCCTCGCGATCACGGAATACGCCGTTTGACG
>CAYRPR010000509.1:0-2158 GCA_964425945.1 uncultured Verrucomicrobiota bacterium
ACATGTCATCGGCTGTGGGATAGAACACGATATCCGCGCCCTCCCGCGCGCAGAGCTGCTGGTCGCGATCGAAATCGCGCGGATACTGCCGGTAATCCTCGTTCGGCGCGAACTGGGTTGGATTCACAAACACACTGACGACCAGCACATCCACGAACGGCCGGGCGACGCGCATCAGCGACAGGTGTCCCTCGTGCAGATAGCCCATGGTGGGAACGAGTCCGATGCGTTGGCCCTCGCGACCCAGGCGCCGGGAGGTATTCTGCATAGCGGTAACCGACCGGATGATTTGCATGACACGCCGATATAGAACACGAAACACCCGAAAAGTACATCTCTTAGTCGCGCCGAATCGTCCTCGTCCTCCTCCTCGTACTAGGAATCGAGGGCGACGAGGACGGAGGAGGAGATTATCGATGAATAGACCTAGTGCGGCAAGCGTCCAACCATCGTATGCAGAAGAAGCATGAGAAAGGAGTCGGGATCATGAAAGCATTAACCATCCTGGCGGCCGTGACGCTCGTAATCGGGTTGACCGCCTGCGCGAATCAACAGTCCACCGTGCGGACCAAGCAGGGAGCCGTGGCCGGCGCTGCGGTCGGGGCCGCGGTGGGTGGGGTGATCGGCCACCAGAAAGGCCGGGGATTGGAAGGCGCGTATCGGTGGAGCCATCGGCGCACTGGGCGGCACGGCCCTGGGAAGCGCCGAAGACGAGCGCATGACCGGCACTCGATACTGATGCCGATTGTTCAGGACAGATCTCCCCGCATGATGTATAGTGGAGATAGAGATCGATACGTCATGTTTCGGGGAGCGGCGGATGGAAGAGTTTGTCAATGTCATGTGCCCCTATTGCGGGACGACCTATGCCGTAGAGGTTGATCCGTCGGAAGGCGGCCAGCAGACGTTTATTGTCGATTGCGAGAATTGCTGTCGCCCGGCCCGGATCACGGTGGCGTGGAGCGGGGGACAGGTATCGGATCTGCAGGTCTTGTCCGAAGTGGACTGACGCGACGACGAAAGGGGCCTTGAAATTTTAGCGGGACTGCCGGCATGCGTCGACAAACGGAGGACGGGTTTTCAACCCGCCCATTTCAGGGTCATGATTCGGGCGGATTACAAATCCACCCTCCGTTGAGTGGATACACTGCCCGCTACACCAGGGACGAGAATACCCGCTGATTTCTGCTTGCCATACAAGGCGGCGCTCCACATAATGCAAAATGAAAACGATTACATAAGCCGTTTCAGCGCGTTTAAGCCCGTGGGGACGGGCGCGCTTACCAAAGGAAATGCCATGCGTCATACTACATCGATTACGCGAGCCGGGCATAAACCCGCTCTTTTCCGGATAACGCCTATGATCACGTGCGGTCTGTTCTTGCTCGGCGTGATATCCTGCTCCAGCACACGGTTGGGTTGGGCCGGTGAAGAGTCCCTGGACCCGCCGCCCAAACACCGCTGGAAAGCCCGGTCATCCTTCGATCAGGAACAACAGTTTCCTCCCGTGTATGCCATCGACGGGCGTACCGACACGCGATGGAGCAGTCCGTTTTCCGATCCGCACTGGATCGAGATCGATCTGAGCCGACCGGCCTTGATCGGCGGCGTCAGCATCCACTGGGAAACAGCCTACGGAAGCGAGTATGAGATATTGACCTCGCTCAACGGCAGGAAGTGGCAGGAAGTGTATTCCACCACCGAGGGTCAGGGACATCGGGAAGACATCTATTTCGAACCGGTCAAGGCGCGTTATGTACGGGTGTACGGCCGCAAGCGCGGCACCAGTTGGGGCTATTCCGTCTGGGAACTGGATATCTACGGCCCGTCGCAAACGCCGGTTATTGAAGCGCCGTCGTCGGACGCGGCGCCGGTCGCCACGATGATGAATGGTCGGACGGACGGGGTGTGGACCAGCGCGATACCGGCGCCGTTTTCCATTCATATCGATTTGCAGAACCTCAAATCGCTGGGCGGGCTCCGGATCGACTGGGGCGAAAACCACGCGACGTCCATCCGGCAATACCTGTCCTGGGACGGCAAGACCTGGGAACCGGCCGCTCAGTTGGATGAAGGCACGGGGCAGTTCGACGTCCTTCTGCACGCGGCGCGCGACGCGCGCTACGAGCAGGGAGCGCCGGGCGAGCAGTGGCTCCCG
>CAYRPR010000510.1:0-2157 GCA_964425945.1 uncultured Verrucomicrobiota bacterium
TCGCCATAGAACAGGGATTCCTCCAGCGTCGGCTTGTTGAATACACGCACGAACAACTTCGCGCCGGCTTGCGGGCGAGGCTCATGAAATCCGGCTGAGAAGATTCCGGGCTCGGAGAACATCGGTGACACCAGCGCGCCGATACCGGTCTCGCCGCCATCCAGCAACGGATTCTGCTCATGCGGCGAGCCGTCGGGATTCGGGGGAAAGATGCCGTCGGTTGCCCACAGAACCTGCACCCGCGCGCGTTCACCGGGCTCGGAATGGAAATTACCGGGCAGGACGTCGCCAAACTCGTTCACGATCGGCGTCTGTGCGCAGACCTGCAAAGGGGTGGTGAATCCCCCCTGGCCGTGGCACGGCACAGAAACCGCAACCACAGTCAGAATCGCAAATACATATCGCCCGGAAAAACGGTGTAACAAACCACTTCGGGCGAATTGAGTAGATACCCGCCTACGTATCATACCTTCCCCACCTTTGATGTAATACGATTTACCCCTATGATACACTAATGTCAAAGACTATCTAGCGTCATCAATATGCATAAAATCGACAAAAATCGGGCTAATTTTGATAAGGCATAGACCTCCCGTCACCACCTAATGGCGACCGGAGATGATGGGGCTATGCCGGAAGTCATTCAGGGGTCAAAGGATGCGGGATATCCGGCCGGTCCCGGCGCGGCTCAGAGCGGCCCGGCGGGGCCGATGCCGGTGTAGACGGCGGACAGGCGACGCTTGAACTCGGCGAAGTTATAGGTCGCATCGATCAGGGCGCGGCCTTTCGCCGACAACCGCCCTCGTAGCGCGGCATCATCCACGAGGCGGCAGATGCCGTCGGCGAACGATTCAGGCGTCGGTTGGACAAACAGCGCGGCGGCATCATCCAGAATCTGCCGGTTGGCTTCGTTGTCCGTCGCCAGAATGGCCCGACCCACTTTCAGGTAATCCAACAGTTTCAGCGGCGTGTTGGTTCCGGCGATGCGGGAAGACAGCAGAACATCCGATGCCGCGAGATAGTTCGGCAAGCGATCCGGCTCGATCTTGCCAAGAAACGTTACGGCGCGCTCCGCGCCCTCCGCCGCCAATTGGGCGCGCCGCGCGGCGATTTCCTCGTTCGTTCCGCCGATGATGATGAAGCGCGCCTGCGGACAGCGGCGATGCACCAGCGGAATGGACGAGAAGATCAGCTCGATCCCCTGGTACACGGCAAACGAACCGACATAGGCAATCAACACCTCGTCCGGCGTCTGAACCAGTTGATCGCGCACGCGACGTGTCTCCGCTTCCGTGGGTTCCTCCAGCGAGGAGGGTATATCCGAAATGTGATGAGCCGGCTTATCCGGCGCCACGCGCCGGGCCTGTTCGACCAGACCGGGCCCCGTCCCTATCACGGCGTCGGCATGACGGATCGAAAAGGACTCGGCTCGCGTATAGAGCCACATGACGATGTTGCGCAGGAAATTCTTTCGATAGGAACCCGGATCGGAATGCTTCTCAAATATCAGCTTTGCGCCGGCGCGCCACGCCAGAAACACGCCGAAGAATCCGGCGTCCTCGACGCCGTGGACCACGTCATAGCGGTTTCGACGGATCAGGCTCCACCCCTTGATCAAGAGCACAAGATCGAACAGCGCCTTGATGAGCGAAGGGCCTATGGGGATATTCTTCACGCCAAAGATATTCGGCGCGCGAATGACACGTACGCCGGGAAGCTCGCGCTCCTCGCCGAAGGGAAGAGTCAGCAGATCCACTTCGTAACCGAGTTCGGACAGGGCCAGCAGGTTGAACCCGACACGGATCGGCGAACCGCGCCACTGGAAAAATGGTTGCGGCGATATGAACAGGATACGTTTCTTGTTCGCTGTCATCTTTTCTGTCGATGATGATGGTACAGACGCCTGAACACCTCCATCGCCCCCCCGCGGCGGCCTATGCAACGGGCATCACCGGACCACAAGAGCGTGCGCAACGAGTCCATTGGATGTTCCGGATCGAATGCGCCCTCCAGTGCTGTTCCATAGGAGGCCATGACCTCTTCCTCCCCATCCGCCGGCAACGGATCCGATCCGGCCAGGACGCGCAGGCCGCGTTTCCGCGCCCGTTTCATCAGGACCGGCTCGGGCCAGATGCTCGGACGCAAGGAGGTATCGCC
>CAYRPR010000511.1:0-2154 GCA_964425945.1 uncultured Verrucomicrobiota bacterium
GAATGAAAAGGTCCCGCCATATTGCGGCTCGCACATATAGGCGATCTTCATGAGAATAGTTCTTCGTTCTTAGTGCTTCGTTCTTGGTTGGGTTCGCGGTGACGACTTCAAGTACTTGATAAACCCGCCGATCTTACCATGCGTTGCGTCTACCGCCGTATACAGATCTTCGAAGACCGATGGCGTCACGTATTCCTCATCCAACGCAACATACAGCTGGCTCTGGACCTCCCGGCATGAACGCTGGGCATAGCGAAGAAACTTGAGAAACTCAATGTTCGAACCGCCATCGAATCCTTCCGCAATATTGTGCATAACGGATCCCGCCGAGCGACGAATCTGGTCCTTCAACCCCCAGTCCTGACTGAATTCACCCTCTTTGTTATGGCGTAAATGCGACGGGTATTCGCCCTCGCCATCTGCCAACCTTCAATTTCCTCAAAACGCGTGATTTTCATCAGCCTTCCTCCTCCGCGTAATAACCAAGAACGACGAACCAAGAACTAAGAACCAAGAACTTCACTGATAATTCTTATCAATTCCCGCTCTGTGACTTCGCGGCTGTACCGGTCGATACAGCGTTGCCGAGCGGCCACGCCCATCCGCCGCGCGGCCGCCGGGTCCTCCAGTACCGCGCGGATCGCGGCGGCGAGCCCGTTCACATCATCCGGCGGCACGACCCGGCCGCATCCCTCCAGGATCAGCGGGAGATCCGATACCGCAGACGCGACAATCGGTTTCGCCATGGCCATGGCCTCGAAGAGTTTGATCGGCATTTGCGATTGCGCCAGCAACGTATTCTTCAAGGGAAGCACGACCAGATCCCCCGCATCCAGATACAGCGGCATACGCGCATGCACCTCGGCGTTAACGGCGGAACGTTCATTCATCGGCGCGCCGGCCACCGTGATGTAGGGCTGGTATTTCGGCCGATCGATCAGCTCTTTGAGGTGATCCGTCAACGGGCCGGCGACCAACAAGCGATACCGCTTGTCATCCAGCAGATGCAGGGCGCCCAAGATATCTTCCACGCCTTTGTGGGGGCGGACCACCCCGCCAAATACGATGACCCGGCAATCGGACAGGCCCAGCTGCTCACGCAACGCGCGAACGTCGGCAGTCGGTTGTGGCTGAAAATACCGCACGTCCGCTCCGGCATGCACAATGTTCCCGCCAAAACGGCGCTGTAAGAACGTGGTGGTGGACAGCACGCCGTCCGCGCGCGAAATCAGACGTTCGACCAACGGGTGATAGCACTCCTCCATCGGATGATGGGCATGCTGCAACCAACATGCGAGTTTCTGACCCCCCGTTTTCTGTTTCCATAGCGCGCCATCCCATTCATCCAAATACACAAGAACCGGCACGCCCCGGCGTTTTCTCGCAGCCAAAGCCACGGGGACGGTGCCGGCGAACGCTTTCAGCGCAACAATCAGATCACCGGCGATGGCACCCTCCAATCGCCGCCGATCCCAGAAATAGTCGGGGAAGCGATACAAACGACCTGCGGGCACCGCGGTGAACGGATACGCGTCTTTGTACAAGGAACACACGCCGGTCCCGAAATCTGGCCCGACGATCTCCGTCTGGTATCGGCCGCTGATATAGTCAGCGAGACGTAACGCGGCGCCCACTGTGGGCGAGCCGATGTCGGGAACCAGGAAACTGACTTTGAAATGGCGATCCATGGTCCGATGGAAACATCCGTTCAGGAAAGCGAGGATATGTCTGCGGAACGCGCGCCAGTCGCATTAATGCGGCAGAGGACGGATATACCGCTCATAGAGATCCGTCAATTCCACCTCATCCCACACGATCCGGCCGGCCGTCTGCCCCGGTTCCTTGACGATCAAGGGGACGTGCTTGAGGAAACTGCGGGGATACTGATCCTGTTCCTCGCGCCAGCGGTCATGACGCTCGGGCGGTCGAACGTTGTCACCCACATAGGCCGGATCTTTGCGCCACGAATGGTCCGATGTGATGATCAACAGGGAGTTGTCAAATTTGCCCTTCTGCTTGAGCAGGTGAACGATCTCTCCGATCACGCGATCCAGGTACTGAAGGTTGCCCCGATAATTTTCAATGGTCGGAGACCGGATATCACTTTTACCCGGAACCGCGCCGTCCCGGTCCCACAGGAAGGGCGAATGCGGC
>CAYRPR010000512.1:0-2152 GCA_964425945.1 uncultured Verrucomicrobiota bacterium
AAAGGACATGAAGGGCGATTGTGCCGTTGCAGTGGAGCGAGGGGCGTGGTAATAGAATCGCTTCAATTTTCATCGAGGAGTTGTTTCATGAGTCGGATATTCAATTTCAGCGCGGGGCCCTCCTCCTTGCCGGAGGAGGTTCTCAAGGAGGCGCAGGCGGATCTGGTGGATTACAAGGGCGCGGGCCTATCCATCATGGAGATGAGTCACCGCGGCAGGGAATACGACGCCGTACACCAGGAGGCCATCGCCAATATCAGCGAACTGATGGGCCTGACGGACGATCATGCCGTACTGTTCCTGACCGGCGGCGCCAGCGGGCAGTTCGCGATGGTGCCGATGAACCTGTTGGGCGAGGGGCAGACGGCCGATTACACGAATTCCGGCGCATGGGCCTCGAAAGCGATCAAGGAAGCGCAGATTATCGGCAAGGTGAATATCGCGGCGAACTGCGGGAAGGACATCCCGACGCGCGTGCCGCGGCCGGATGAGTTGAAGCTGACGCCGGGCGCGGCCTATGTCCATATCACGTCCAACGAGACGATATCGGGGGCGCAGTGGAAGGAATTCCCGGCGACCGAATCACCACTCGTGGCGGATATGTCATCCGACATCCTGTCGCGTCCGGTGGATGTGTCGCAATTCGGTCTGATCTATGCGGGTGCACAGAAGAACCTGGGCCCCGCGGGGGTTACGCTGGTCATCCTGCGCAAGGATCTGGCGGAGCGCGTATCGGAGAGGGTTCCGGTCATCCTCCGCTACAAGACGCAGCTGGCTGAAAACTCGCTCTACAACACGCCACCGTGTTTCAGCATCTATATCGTGATGCTGGTCACGCGTTGGCTGAAGCAACTCGGCGGCCTGGCCGCGATGCGCGAGATAAACACGCGCAAAGCGAAGAAGCTCTATGGCGCGATCGACGCGACGGCATTCTATCGCGGAACGGCCATCCCGGAACATCGGTCGGACATGAACGTGACCTTCCGGTTGCCGTCCGAGGAACTGGAGGAGCGGTTCGTCAAGGAAGCCTCATCGAAGGCGATGAAGGGGCTCAAGGGCCACCGCTCCGTGGGCGGCATCCGGGCCTCCATCTACAATGCCATGCCGGAGGCCGGCGTGGACGCGCTGGTAGCGTTCATGCGGGAATTTGAGAAGACAAATGGTTAATGGTTGATGGTTGATGGGGAATGGAGTAGGAATGGTTGATGGTTAATGGTTCAAGGCCTCATTGTCCCCATCAACCATTCTTCATAATGCGCCTGTAGCTCAACTGGACAGAGCGCTGCCCTCCGGAGGCAGAGGTTGTGGGTTCGAACCCCGCCAGGCGTACCAGCCTCCGCTCCGCTACGGCTTGGCGTGCCAGCCTTCCACGGGTGTCTGCTCAGAAAAGGCTCAGGTAGACGACGATAAAGAGAATGAGCATCAGGACCGCTCCCCACCACTTCATGTGCTTCTGACGCGGGCTGGGGTGGGGAAACTCGTATCCGCAAATGGGGCATCGGTTGTGATTGGCGGGTACTTCAACCGCGCACCCCGGACATTCGCGAACGCCGAAGTCCTTGTCGGGATGAATTCTCATTTAGCGCGGGCGGCTGAGCGGCTCGTCGACGAACCGGATCACGGTTTCGTCCGGGCGGGCGAGGCCGATATCATGCGCAATGCGTTCGACGAAAGAGGGATCGGTCTGGAAGCGCTCCTGTTTCAGCTTGAGCGCGCGCAGGCCTTCCTCCTGCACCCGGATATCGTCGCGCAGGGCCAATTCGCGTCGTTGCAGTTCACGATATTCCTGATATTGCGGGATGAAAATATGGCCGATGGCCAGCAGGAGAAGGCCTGCCATGGTGACTCGCGCGAATCGCTGTATGATTACCCAGACGCTCATCTTTGCTTCACATGCCCTACGGGTCACACTCAACCATTGTTTAATGCTGCATCCTATTGCATTGAATGTCAAGCGGATAGTGTAAAAAAAGTGGACAAAAATGCGCGCATGGTCACCGGACGTTCGGGCCCGGCGACGCATGCGCGTGACAGACGGTGATCCGTCATCAGATGCGGCTGCCGTACATGGTACTGCCGTACTGCGCGTTGCCGCCGAGGATCTGTTCGATGCGGAGCAACTGGTTGTACTTGCAGATCCGGTCCGTGCGGC
>CAYRPR010000513.1:0-2152 GCA_964425945.1 uncultured Verrucomicrobiota bacterium
GAGCCGCCTCAATGCGGCGACGAAACGCGGGAGTCCGCGACGGAATGGCAACCAAGGCCGCTCCCACATTACAGGAGAAGAAGGCCAAGGCCCTTCAATACAGCAGGGCCGTTTCGCGTTCAGCCAGAAACGCCGCCAGATCTCCCCGCCATGAATCAATGATCGAGCGGGCCGATGCGCCGGATTGGAGCAGGGTCCGGACCCGGTCCGTTCCATACAGTCGCTCAAAGAACGCCGGACGAACGCCGGATGCGTCCCCCACCCGATCCGTCCCGAGAAGATCCTGTAAGGTCCGAATCAGATGGACGGCTAACTCAACCGGACGAAGCGCCTCGATATCGCTGATATGGAACCAGACTCCATGCGCTACCGCTTCCACTCTGATGCCGGGCAGATCCTGGTCCGACAACCGCCGCGCCAGTTCATCCCCATCCAGATCCACTCCTGTAAGAACCCGGAACGCCCGTCCGCTCGATCGGTCGCAAGCGAATTGCGGCAGGGCTTCCGTAAACACGGTCGCGGGGTAGAGCAGGGCGCAGTCCTTCGATCGAATGGCCGGCGACGGCGGCGCCCACGGCGTCGCGCCCTCTCCGCGTCGATAGCCCTGCATCGGCGCAACATCCAGTTCCACCTTCCGGTTCCATTTCTCGCTCAGCCATCGCGACGTTTCGCCGGGCGTCATGCCGTACACGAAAGGCGCGGGTATCGAACCCACAAAGCTCTCGAACGAGGGATCGAGCAGGGGACCGTCCACTATGCCGGACAAAGGCGAAGGCCGATCCGTCACAATCAAAGGCAGATTGCATTCGGCCGCGGCTTCGAGGACATAGCGTAAAGTGGAGACGTATGTGTAGCACCTGACGCCGATATCCTGCAGGTCGAAGACGAGTATGTCGATGTCGTCGAGGGTGTCCCGTGTCGGGTGCCGGGTGTCGCCGTAGAGGGAGCGGATGGGCAGGTTCCACGCGTGATGTGTGGAGTCCGCGATGGACTCTCCGGCGCGGCCTTTTCCGTCAAAACCGTGTTCGGGACTGAACAGGGCCTGGACGCGGATATCGGCGTGATGTCGGAGGAGTTCGACGGAATGGATGCCGCCCGCATTGACACTGGCGGCGTGCGCGACCAGGCCGATACGCCGGCCGGTCAACCGGTCCGCCATCCGGTCCAGCAGGACCTCCATTCCGGTGCGATAAGGCGGTCTGTTCATATCCCTAATAGCCCGTTGACAGGCTTGGTATCCACGCGTATGGTTATGCCGTTATGAGTATGACTTTGTCCATCGCAACCTTCGCGGCCCTGGCGCTTCTCCTTGCCGGGACGCTCGGACTCCGCCTGCACCTTGCGGGGTTCGCGGCGGTGGACGTGAGGTCTGCCCGGTAGACCTCTTGGAGACTGGATTTCCAACCCACCGTCGCAGGACGGTGGGTTTTTTTGTTGTTTGGAGCGGTCGGTGACGGAGTGGGGGGCCGCGAATTAGACCACGGGCCTGGAGGCCCGGGCCACGGAAGAGTGAAATACGGAGTTGTTTAGCAGAGATGAAAAGGTCAAAGATAACGGTTCCTGCGGGATGCGGGGACATGGAGTGAAGCCATGAATCAAGCGCCTGAAAACAGAGTGACGATATTCGATACGACCCTGAGAGACGGGGAGCAATGCCCCGGCGCCAGCATGGGCCTGCGCGAGAAGCTGGAAGTGGCCGGGCAACTGGCCCGCCTCAATGTGGATATCATCGAAGCCGGTTTCCCGATCGCCTCGCCCGGGGATTTTGAGGCGGTGAAGGCGATCGCGGAACAGATCAAGGGGCCGCGTATCGCGGGGCTGGCGCGCTGTGTCATCAAGGATATCGACCGATGCGCCGAGGCCGTCGCCCCGGCGGGCGACCGCGCGCGCATCCACGTGTTTCTGGCCACATCGGCCATTCACCGTCAGTTCAAGCTGAAAAAGGCCAAGGAGGAGATACTGAAACAGGCCGTGGCCGGCGTACAGCACGCGAAGAAGTACGTGCAGGATGTCCAGTTCAGTCCCGAAGACGCGTCGCGCACGGAACCGGATTTCCTGGCGCAGGTCTGCGCCGCGGTCATTGACGCCGGAGCCACCACGGTCAACATTCCCGACACCGTCGGCTATGCGGTGCCGGACGAGTTCGGCGCGC
>CAYRPR010000514.1:0-2149 GCA_964425945.1 uncultured Verrucomicrobiota bacterium
GATCATGACGATGATTCCCTCGGCATCGATCGCTCAGTTCATGCGCTTGGGTCCTTTCGACCTCGATGCCAACACCAGCCTGAGTCTGATTTATACCACCAACGTGGAAGGACAGCGCAAATCCCAGGCAGTCCGCGAGCGTGAGGACTACTACCTCGTCTGGGGTTTGGGCATGACGCTGTACGGCCCAACGACGCCCATATCGCAGTTGAATCTTAGTACGTCGATGTCCATCGAGAAGCACTTTGTGCGTGATGACTTGGACAATTCATCTGATCCGTTTGGCCAAGCCACCCTGACGCATTTCATGGAATTGGGCCGCTTTGAACTTCCCACCACGCTCCTGTGGCGGAGGGAGAATACCGTCAGTGATCCCGAATCCACGCGTATCTACATCCCGGGACAGCAACAGGATCGGATTGTGAGAGATACACGGTCGCTGAACCAAGGGATTATCTGGAACCGAGAGCCGCTCAGCTTGTCAGCCAATTATGCCTACCAGGAGACCCGTTTCCAGGAAGAGGAGTTCCAAGAGGGGGATGATAATCGTGAAACCATGAGCTTCGGGGCTCGTTGGGATGTGATACGGTGGGGCGGGGAGCGCCGCTTGGACGCCTTCTACACCTACTCCCGGACGCGAACGGAGTTGATTAACAAGCCGGATGAGGCGGGGTCGGGGGAATGGGAGGTAACGCAGGCAGCTGGATTGCGATTGCAGATACTGACCCGGCCTGATTTTGCCTACGCCCTGGCTTACCGTAAGGATGACGACGATGGCTGGCGCCCCACGCATACGTTTACACTACGTGACGAATGGGCTTTGTCGCCGACCATGCTGTTAGATTACTCCGCCACCTACGTCATTGATCAGCAAGCGCGGGATGACGAAATCAAATTCATCTATTCGGTGGGCCTGGCCCACGACATCAGCACCACCTTCCGACACTCCATACGGGCTACGCGGGAGCCTGTGAATACCTTCGGATCGACTTCGGACACCGATAGCACCACGGTGTCGTACAACGTGTCCAAATCGGATTTATTCTTCGCGAATGTCAATTTTGCCGGTGCCGCTGTCTTCCAGCGAAACAAACCGCAAGGGCCGGACGCAGGGCCCGTGGAGGAGACGTGGACCTACACGGCGGGACTGGCCCATTCCACCGCGGTTTCCCGGCGTCTGGACCGTAGCCTGGCGTACAACTACCGGTATGAAACGAGTAATCTGGTGGACGAGTACGTGGACGAGCATCGTGTCACGCTCACGTTTACATTTTCCTTCTAGCCATGCTGACGGGGGTTAATGGAATCGCATTACTGGGCACGGATTTTCACCTCCGGCAGGGGGTTGTCGCCGGATTGTCTGATTTGACCTTTTGCGGGGAGTGATGGAGTGTATTCAAAAATGAACAGAATAGCCGTTTCCATAGCTGTCGGATTTGCCCTTCTCGTTGCCATTACTGCGCCACGGGACCTGTCCGGCCAAGAGCCGTATGTCCGGCGCATCATGCCGGGTGATCGATTGCGAATCGCCGTTACGGAGCAGCCGGAACTGAATCGCGTATACGCCGTTGCGGGCGATGGGACCATTGATATCGGCGTATTGGGGCGCATTAGTCTGGCTGACATGACCGCGGCTGAGGCGGCTGACTTCATCGAGTCGAAGCTGCTGGACGGCTATTTTCGACAGGCGACGGTGCAGGTGGAGGTGGCTGATTTCGTGGAAGGTTCGTTGCTGATCATCGGCGCGGTGGGCAGTCCGGGTGAGATTCCGTTTCGTGGCGACGACATCCTGACGCTTTCAGAGGCCATCGCGCGCCGTGGTGGACTGACCCGTAGCGCGGCCGGAACAGAAGTTCGCATTTTGCGATGGAAGCCGGGTGGCAGTATGGAGCGTCAGGTTATTGTGGTGGACGTGCAGACCATGTTTGAGGATCTGGATTTTTCTAACGATCAATACCTGCGCCCGCGCGACATGGTCATCGTGCCCACCCTGGGTGGCGGTGCCGACCGCCAGAATGAATACCTGGTGCTCGGCGAGTTTGGCTCTCCCGGCTTTCACCCGTACACCAAAGATATGGATTTGATCCGAGCCGTTACGCGCGCCGGCGGCGTAACGCGCGAGGGACGCCTGCAGGCCGCCAACGCGCGC
>CAYRPR010000515.1:0-2148 GCA_964425945.1 uncultured Verrucomicrobiota bacterium
GTATCGAGTAGTTCCTTACCCCGTTCGTAATTGGTGCGAGCGAGAGCCAGGCGCGCCTGCGCCTCGCGGGCGCGGGCTGTCGGCTTGCGATCATCCAGCCGAACCAGCACATCGCCGGCGGATACCGGCCGCCCTTCTTCAAAGGGGAGGGCGGTTACGGTGGCGTTGATCTCGCTGACTACCTCAACGGCATCGCGCCCCTGCAGGGACGCCACGAGGCGGATACGCTCATCGAGTGGTTTCGGCGCGACGGGCGCAATGACCGCCTGCACCATATAGTCGCCGGGCGGTCCGCCGCCCGGCTGCGGTTTACCGCAACCGGCCAGACTCAACAGAGCGAAAAATAAAAATGTGGAGCGAGCAGAAAATGATAACTGCATGAACCTCTACCTCCTTGAACTTCCGCGGAGAAAAAACAGCGCGCGATGATGGCAGAATGCGTCGGTTAATAAAGCACAAATTCAATGAATATCAAACAGACGATTCGCCGCGTGGGGGCACGCGGCCCTCACCGTGTGGATAAAGAAGCTTGAACATGATCTGTTCGGATTCCTCCCGTGCTCTCGGCTCACCCGGAGGGTTCGCCCTACCTGATGCGAGAACATGCTTATAGGTGGGGCGAACCGTCTGGGTGAGCCGGGCGCCGATCCGGCTCCCTGCTGGAGCAGGGAGCTACGGTGTTTGGCATAAAAGAGGCGCATGCCCCTCTTTCGTGGCGCCCTGCTCCAGCAGGGCGTTCCTGGATCGAGCGCACAGAGTGCGTCAGTCTTATCCTCCCGCAATCGCCCCCACGATCAACAAAGGTTCCTTGCCGGACGCGACTGCGTCGGGCAGGAGCTTGTCGGGCGATTCGTGCGACCAATCCTCCTCGCACGCGAAGAAGCGGACCAGCGGCCGGCGTTTCCCGGTGACCGGATCGCGGATCGTGCCGCTCAACATCGGGTAACGCGCCTCGAGGGCGTCGAGTGTCGATTGCAGGGTCGCCGGCGGCGGCACGTCGAGTTCCACGTCGGCCTCGACGCGGGCCAGGATGCGCAGATGCGGCGGCAGGGTGACCCGGATCATGACAGCGTCTGCACCTCCACCGACAACACCCCGGGCAGATCGCGCACGATCGCTTTCCAGTGATCGCCTCCGTCGGGTGAGACGTACACCTGTCCGCCGGTCGTGCCGAAATAGATGCCGCAGTCTTCTAGCGAATCGACCGCCATCGCGTCGCGCAGGACGTTGACGTAACAGTCGCGCTGGGGGAGACCGTTGGTGAGCGCCTCCCATTCGTTGCCGCCTGCGCGGCTCCGGTACACGCGCAATTTCCCGTCGGGCGGATAATGCTCGATGTCGCTCTTGATCGGCACGACGTAGATCGTTTCCGGCTCGTGCGCATGCACATCCACCACGAATCCGAAATCGCTCGGCAGGTTGCCGCTGATTTCCCGCCACGAATCGCCTGCGTCGTCACTGCGCATCACGTCCCAGTGCTTCTGCATGAACAGCACATCGGGGCGCGAGGGATGCATCGCAAGGCGGTGTACGCAGTGGCCGATCTCCGCGTCCGGGTCGGGGATGTACTGCGATTTCAGGCCGCGATTGATCGGTTTCCAAGTGGCCGCGCCGTCATCGGTGCGGAACGAGCCGGCGGCGGAGATCGCGATATACATGCGTTCGGCGCGTGTGGGATCGAGCAGGATGGTATGCAGACACATGCCGCCCGCGCCGGGCTGCCACATGGGGCCGGTGCCGTGGCCGCGTAGGCCGGCGAGTTCGTGCCAGGACTGGCCTCCGTTTGTCGTGCGGAAGATCGCGGCGTCCTGTACGCCGGCATAAACCGTGTCCGGATCGGTCAGCGACGGTTCGAGGTGCCAGACGCGTTTGAATTCCCACGGGCGCTGGGTCCCGTCGTACCACTGGTGTGTGGTCAGCGGCGCGCCGGTCTCGGGTGACGTGTCGTACGCGAAGCGGTTGCTCTGGCCGGCGGGCGGGCTGTAGGGGTCGGGCATTTTTTCGCCGCCGGGCGTGTACCAGGTTCGTCCACCGTCGTCGGATCGTTGGATGATCTGTCCGAACCAGTCGCTGGTCTGCGACACGAAGATGCGGTCGGGATCCACGGGCGATCCTTTGACGTGATAGATTTCCCATCCGCCGAAGAGC
>CAYRPR010000516.1:0-2146 GCA_964425945.1 uncultured Verrucomicrobiota bacterium
ATCGCTTCCCTCCCATGGCCGGTCGTCACGGGCATACGCCCAGAGTTGTCCCGTCTTCGTTTTGCCGCGGCCGGGATCGAGCACCGGAGCCGTGGTCTCGTCGGCAAACAGCTTCGGCGAGGACTTCAGCTTTCCGAACAATCTCTCGTGCCCCGGACGCAGGTGCCAAGCGGCGCGGCCGACCCAGTCAGCGAGCGTGGAACGATCGAGATTGACGCCCTGCCGGGCGTACGCGAATGGCTGGATCGATTGAAGCAAGCCGGGATTCTCTGCGCGATAGCTTCGTCGACCCAGCGCGCGAATATCGATTGCGTCATCGACCCGCTGGACATACGACC
Source organism: uncultured Verrucomicrobiota bacterium (assembly GCA_964425945.1). GTDB lineage: Bacteria > Verrucomicrobiota > Kiritimatiellia > SLAD01 > SLAD01 > CAYRPR01. The sequence goes on from CAYRPR010000516.1 coordinate 339, forward strand.
GTATTTTGCCGCGATGGTGACCGGTGACGAGGTGGAGCATGGTAAACCCGCGCCGGATATCTTCCTGCTCGCGGCGCGGCGTCTGGGCGCGACGCCTTCAAGCTGTGTGGTGTTCGAGGATGCGTTGGTCGGTATCGAGGCGGCGCGCGCGGCGGGGATGCGCGTGGTGGCGGTGACTACGACAAACGCGGCCGATCTCCTGGCCGGCGCCGATCGAGTGGTAGACCGCCTGGACGAGCTGCAGGTAGAGGACCTCGACTAACATGTGCGGGCGTTTCACAGAGACCGTGTCCTATGAGAAGCTCGAGCGGCGATTCGCCATTCGGCGCGCCGCGAAGAAGGACGTTCCGCCCCGCTACAACATCGCGCCCGGGCAGGAAGCCGTCGTGATCACCGGACACGGTGAGCGCACGCTGGACTTCATGCTGTGGGGACTGAAACTGCCCGGCGGTCATCTGGCGATCAATGCGCGCGCTGAAACATTGGCCGATAAACCATCCTTTCGACGCCTGCTGCCGAAACAACGTTGTCTCATACCGGCCGACGGGTTCTATGAATGGCGGAAGGGCGGCGGGTCAAAGCGGCCGTTTCGTTTTGTCCGAAAGGACCGGGAGCCGTTTGCGTTCGCCGGGCTGTGGGACGACGGGCTGTTCACCATTGTGACCACCAGCGCCAATGCGTGCGTCGCGCCGTATCATGACCGCATGCCGGTCATCCTCCGTCATGAAGAGGAGGATGCCTGGCTGGATACCGGTCTCCCGCCGGAGCGCTTGTCGCGGATATTGTCGCCGTATCCGGCCGATCGGATGGAGGCTTATCCGGTGGCGCCGCTGGTCAACAAGGTGCGGAACGACTCTCCGGAATGCATCGCGCCGGCCGCGGATGAAGAACCCTTGTTGCCGGGTCTGTAGCCGCGTATTACGTTTCAGCAAATCGTAACACGCCGGGCGCCGGTCAGTTGAAGGGCAGGCGGACACCCGGCAGATCGCCGAACTGAACTTCCAGCTTGAGTGTGATGGTGGGCGTGAAATCCCAGTCGCGTTCGCGCGGAAAGATCGCGCCCGGGGCCACTTCCATGAACATCCAATCGCGGTGTATCCGCTGCCGGTAGCGAAACTCCACGAAATACTCGTCCATCTCCGTATGCGGGCGGGTATGGGCCTTCATGCTGAAACCGATGGCCACGGTGCGACGACTGCTGATATCGTGATACACGGTCCACCCCTGCGAGAGATCAACGCCCTGACTCGTCTCCGACCAGGTCGCGTCACTCGTGGATCGGAAGAAGAAGGCATCGCCCAGCCATCGTTCAAAGTCCACGCGGGACGTCTCCCCAAAACCATTATGACTGTACCAGAAGAACCTTTGCGTCAGCCGCACCGCCCACGGATCAAAGACCAGCGCCCTGCGGATGCGGAGCCGCGCAAAGGGAACGGGACCGGCATACCAGCGCAGACCTCCGTCCACACTGACGCGGGTCCGCTTGGTGTCCTTGGCCAGATAGCGAACGCCGGTGACGAAACTCTTGTCGTCTTCGGTGGCCTCCGGCGCTTCCGCCAGTTGATCACTCACATCGTACTCGCGACCTTCGCTTTCCAGCAGGAGGTGGAGTCGCTCTTCAAGATAGGGTAACGCGATACGGCCCTGCATGCGCAGGCGCAGAACCGGATTATCGCCCTCGGTAAACTTGAGCGACGTCGTGACGCGTACGATCGTTTTGTCGGTTTCCTCAATGATCCGGTCATCCGCAAAGAATTGGTCGATGCGATTGGCCATTCTGATCACGCTGAGCGAGATCATGCGATGGT
>CAYRPR010000517.1:0-2140 GCA_964425945.1 uncultured Verrucomicrobiota bacterium
GCGGCGATGCGTCTCCGGCGCCATGTAGAGCGGACTGCCCAACAGGAAGGAGGTCTTCTCGTGGGCCAGGACCGCCCGGCCGAAGTCGACCAGCTTCACATAGCCCAACCGGTCGATCATCGTATTGGTCGGTTTTACGTCACTGTGAATGAAGCCGAGATCGTGAAGACTCTCCAGGCCGCGCAACATCTGGCGCATGATGTACAGCGCAATGCCCGGCTGGATGCTCACCTTGCCGTCCTCCATGCGGAAGATGACGTCCGTAAACCGGTTCCATTCCTTCTTCGTGCTCCGCTTCCGGGCGATGTCCAGATGATGCGGCGAAAGCAGGTAGCGCAGGTCGATGCCGTCGATCGCCTCCATCTGGATATAGCCGATCCCGTTGCTTTCCTCGTAAATGTCGCGCGCCACGAGATTCGGCGAGCGCACCGTCTGCAGGCGAGACGTCTGCACGGCGATACGCCCCATGTCGGTCCAGTACTTCTTTGCGTTGGCGTAGAGGCTCGGATCGAACAGCTTGATCGCATGACGCGTGATGCAACCGCGCGCCCCCTGGCGCAGGCCGAGAAACACGATACCCTGCCGGCCGCGCCCCAGTTCGCGCGGGAAGGTGTAGGCCACCGGATAGTAGATCGCGCGGGCCCGCACGATCGACTGATAGTTCTCGAGCAGTTGACGACTGCCGATGCCGAACCCGCGGTCCACGTTGTCCGGCACGGGTTGAATGGCCGTAACCGTATCCAGTTCGGTAAGCTGGACGCGGGTGGTCAACATGTCTGGACGTTCTTTCGTCATGCGGGGGAGTGTACGCCGCGCCATGGGTTTGGCAATAGGGATTGCAGAACAACACAAATTTCGGCACAAATGCCCGCATTTTGGAAGGGTACGCGTGTGAAATCTATTCTGCCCGGGAATATGGATCGATATCTGAACGGATTGCTGCCGGCGCGCGACGCCGTGCCGGCCGAAATGGAGGCGTACGCGGAACAACAATCGTTTCCGATCATCGGACCGCAGGCCGGACAATTCCTGATGTGGACGGCCCGCCTTCATCAGCCCCGCCGCGTTTTTGAAATGGGTTCCGGATTCGGGTACTCCATGTACTGGATTTTGCGGGGCGCGCCGCAGGCCGTCGCCATCGGTACGGAACGATCAGCGGACAATATACAGCGGGCGGTTGACGGGTTGGGTCGCGCGGGACTGGCGGGGCGGGTAACGTTTCATCAGGGCGACGCCTTTGACATCCTGCGCGCGAGTGAAGGACCCTATGATATGATCTTTAACGACGTGGACAAGGACCGCTACCCGGAAGCCTTCCACCTGGCCATGTCCAGGCTGCGTCCCGGCGGTCTGCTGATGACGGATAATGTACTATGGAGCGGAAAAGTCGCCGGCGCGGATGAGGGGGACCGGCACACGCAGGGTGTCCGGGAGTACAATCGTTTGATGTTTGAAGCCGACGGGGTAACCTCCACCATTGTGCCGATTCGCGACGGCATCGGCGTATCCATCAAGGATGTGCAGTGAGCATGGCGGGGAAGGCATATGACATAGCCATCGTGGGCGGCGGCATCGTCGGCCTGGCGACGACGCTCGCGCTGACGCGGCGAGGCGTTCGTTCGGCCATCGTATTGGAAGCCGAGGACGGATTGGCCCGGCATCAGACCGGCCATAACAGCGGCGTGATCCATTCCGGCCTCTACTACAGGCCGGGTTCCTTGAAGGCGCTGAATTGCGTCAAGGGACGCGACGCGCTGTACCGGTTCTGCCGGGAGCAGGGGATCGCATACGAACAGTGCGGAAAGATCGTCGTAGCCGTGGACGAAACGGAGGTTCCCGTCCTGCGCGAGCTGGAGCGGCGTGGGCTGGCCAATGGCTTGAAGGGCGTGCGCCGCTTGACGCCGGAAGAAATGCGTGAACGCGAACCGCGCGTGGCCGGCGTCGAGGGACTGCTGGTTCCGGAAACGGGCATTGTGGATTTCGCGCAGATCGCCGAGGCGTACGCGCGATTGGCCCGCGAGGCGGGGGCGGAAATACGCACGGGCGCGCGCGTGGTGCGGGTGGTCCGGGATATCGGTGATCTAACCCTGGAAACGGAGAACGGTTGGATATCCGCCAAGCGGCTCATCAACTGCGCCGG
>CAYRPR010000518.1:0-2134 GCA_964425945.1 uncultured Verrucomicrobiota bacterium
TCTGAATGAGCTGGGTGAGAATTTCAGCCGATACGGTTTCCAGCCGCGCGATCAGGCGCGACGTGCGCCCGCGGAAATACGAATAGAAGATCATGGCCGGAATACCGACCAGCAGGCCGGCGGCCGTCGTCACCAGCGCCTGCGAGACGCCGGCCGCCAGCACGATCGGCTTGGCGCGCGCGATGTCCAGCGCGATGGCATTGAAGGCGGTCAGCATGCCCAGCACCGTGCCGAGCAGTCCGATCATGGGCGCGATGACGCCGATATCCAACAGGTACTGCGTCTGGTTCTGGACCAACGCCGCCTGACGCCCCCCCTCCCCCTCGATGATCTCCTTCATCAGTTCGGGCTGGGGTTCATCGACATTCTCCGCGTAATCCAAAGCGGCCAGCGTTACGGCGCCGATCGGCGTCGGCTGGTTCTGGCAAGCCAGGCGCGCGGCGTCCCATCGGCCGGACGAGAGCATATTCCCGAGTTCCGCGGTGAACTTCTTCGGCGTGATCTGCTCCGGCCGGAGCACGATAAAGAAGTAGACGATCAGGGCCAGCCCGCCGATGGACATCAGGCCGAGCACATACATGATCCAGCCGCCCGTCTGGATGATTTCCAGGAGCGTCATGCTCTGCCGTATCGCCTCGCCCTCCGCCTCGGCGGCCCGGGCCGCCATCGGCAGGGCCAGGCAAAGGAACAGCCATGCGCCGATCACGCGCAGAATGGATGGGGGACGAGATGTCGGCATGGTGACTCCTTCCGAGAATTCAACTTGTGTTTCGTCGTGCGTGAACGCTCCTGATACAAGGTTGAGCATCCTATCAGATGGATCGCCGGAGTCAAGGCGGCGGGGCGTTGATGCACGGCGGCATCAAAAAAACATATCCGCCGCCCACGGAGGGGCGGCCTACACCAAACGCACTGTAGGCCGGGGCTCCGTCCCCGGCGTTATCGCCGGTTCCGGATCAGTTCGCCGTGTTCGGCGAAATAGAGATAGCCGGAGGCCACCGTGATCAGCGCCACGGCAACGGATATGCCATAGGAGATATAGGCGAACGCCTGGTCGTATATCGTGAGGAAGTCCGGATCGGCGCCCACCAGGAAATCATGCCGCACGGCCAGACCCAGCAGGATCGCGATGATGGCGACGATCTGCCAGATCGTCTTGTGCTTGCCCCACTTGCCGGCTGAAATCACCTTGCCCCGGTTCACGGCCAGCAGGCGCAGGCCCGTGACCAGAAACTCACGGGATATGATGATGACCACGATGTAGGCCGGGACCAGGTTTAGTTCCACAAAACTGACAAACGCGGCGCAGACAATGATCTTGTCCGCCAGCGGATCCATCAGGCGACCGAAGGACGTGACGCCGTACACATTGCGCGCGAGATGGCCATCGAGATAGTCGGTTATTCCGGCGATGATGAACACGATCAGCGCCGCGCTCTTGGTCAGCGGGACTTGAATGGAGAGCAAGGCCAGCATCAGGGCGGCCAGGATCAGACGACTGCTCGTCAATATGTTCGGTATGTTCATACGAAAAGGCGCTATCTTCTACGACAAACCAGCGGATGCCGCAAGCAGATGTTGCGACCTCACGGCAGATACGGCTCCGGAACCGGCTGGATCAGCGGCAAGCTCTCTCGCGCCGCGTCCGAAGGCGCCGGGATCGTAATCGCCGGCTTGCGTTTCTCCGCCCGCGGCCGCTTCGCGCATTGATTCACCCCGGCCAGAAAGGCCACAAACACGACCAGTCCCACCCCGTAGATGATGAGTTTCCGGCGCGGGATCCGGATCTTCTTGATCCAGGACCAGTTGATCTTTGCCCATAGCTCCCGGAACAGGACGACAAAAGGATTCTCGCCCCGCACCTCTTCGAGGGTGTCGTCCAGCGGAGGTCGCTCGGCGGGCATATGCCGTTCGATATATTCGCGGATCAGCGGCTCGGGATCCAGGTGCAGATACTCGGCGTAAATCTTGATGAATCCCCTGGCATAGGCGGGCGCGGCGATCCCGCTGAAATCGTCGTTCTCCAGCGCCTCGATATGCTGGATCTTGATGCGCGTGCCCTTGGCGGCTTCCGAAGTCGTCAGCCGCCTCTGCTCCCGCGCCTCCTGCAATTGCTGTCCGAGGGTCGCCATGG
>CAYRPR010000519.1:0-2130 GCA_964425945.1 uncultured Verrucomicrobiota bacterium
ATCCTTGAACTTGACGCCCGGCCGCTCGTCGCGATCATCCAACAATACATCCACCCCTTCGTTCTGCAACTGTCTGTACAAATCTTCCGCGACGCGCCGGCTCTCTTCGTGATTCACGCCGATCAGCAATACTTCCACGGTGTAGGGCGCGACAGCGATCGGCCAGATGATGCCATCCTTGTCGTGGCTCTGCTCGATGACGGCCTGGAGTGTACGCGTGACGCCGATGCCGTAGCATCCCATCACGGCGGGATGCTGTTTGCCGTCATCATCCAGGTACACGGCGCCAAGCTGTTCGCTGTACTTGGTGCCCAGCTTGAAGACGTGACCGACTTCTATGCCGCGTTTTTCGGTCAATGTCCCGGCGCACCGGGGGCACCCGTCACCGCTCCGGGCAAAGGTCAGATCGCTGAACCCCGACACCTGCGCGTCGCGATCGAGATCGATATTCACGAGATGGGCGTCCGCCTTGTTGGCCCCGCTGATGGCGCCGCGATATCCGCGCAGTTTCTCGTCGGCGAAAACCGGCATCCGAAGGCCGACCGGACCCGCGAATCCCATGGGCGCGCCGGTCCATTCCTGTATCTGCGCGGCGTCGGCGAGCACCACGCGGGACGCCTTCAGCGCGCGCGCCAGTTTGATTTCGTTGACGTCGCGATCGCCCGGCACGAGCACCGCCACCGGGGCGTCGTCGGCGATGTAAATCAGCGTCTTGATCAGTCGGACGGGTTCGGTCTTGAAGAAGCGCGACACCTCTTCGATCGTGCGCGCGCCGGGGGTCCTTACTTCGCGGGGCGTCGCGTCCGCATCCTCGTAGACGCGTGTGCCCTCCCAGCGACTTTCCGCCCGCTCCAGGTTGGCGGCGTAGTTACAGGAATCGCATTCGACCAGGCCGTCTTCACCGGCCTCGGCCAGGACCATGAACTCGTGGGAGGACGAGCCGCCCATCGCCCCGGTATCCGCCTCGACGATCCGGACCCGCAGACCGCAACGCTGGAAAATGCGTTTGTAGGCCTCGTACATGGCGCGGTAGCTGATGTCAGCGTGATCGGAGTCGACATCAAAACTGTACGCGTCCTTCATGATGAATTCCTTGGCGCGCATCAGGCCGAACCGGGGACGGATCTCGTCCCGGAACTTGGTCTGAATCTGGTAGAAATTGCGCGGCAGCTGGCGATAGGAGCTGATTTCCCGGGCGGCCAGATCAGTGATGATCTCCTCGTGCGTCGGGCCCAGGACCAGTTCACGTCCCTGGCGGTCGGTCATCTTGAACATCACTTCATTCAGCACGCCGTAGCGGCCGGTGCGCTCCCAGATTTCACGGGGATGCAGAGCGGGCATCAACACCTCCAGCGCGCCGGCGCGGTCCATTTCCTCGCGGACAATCCGCTCAACGCGGCGCAAGGCGCGCACCCCCGCCGGCAGGAAGGTGTAGAGGCCGGAACTCAGGCGGCGGATCAGGCCGGCGCGCAGCATCAATTGATGACTGGGTATCTCCGCTTCCTGCGGCACTTCCCGCAACGTGGGTATCAACTGTTGGCTCCAACGCACGATTCCGTTCCTTTCCCCGCGGATGGCGCTACCGCTCCGCCAATCCGCTTGCACAATGCGGGTGGCGGGGTAGACTGTCCCATCGTCCTTTACATACGAATCGGGCTAGACCGTATACCATGTTGTCCCATCAAACAAGCGTGTATCTCGTGGTCACTGCCGTCCTCCATCTGGCGGTTTATCCGGCGCCGGGCGATCAGGCGGCCGGCGATGATCGTCCGTCCTGGTCGCGACGCTCGATCGGCGAGTTGCCCGCCACTCCATCGCCCCAACCGGCCCCGTCGCCGGACCCGGTGCGTCTGCATCCCGCCCAGCAAGCGCTGCAGGCGCTCGATGAGATCGAGCCGGATGACGAGCGGCGCGTTTTCGACGTAGAGGATCGCCTGATTGCGGCCATGGACGTGCCGCGGGAAATCGACGAGGAGAGCCTGGCGGAACACGTGGAGCGTACGCGGGTCCTGCAGGCCCTGCGCGAGTCGGAGGTGTTTGTCCGGCAACAGAATATGCAGGGCGCCGTGGAGCGGTTGCTGCAAGAGCAGGAGCGCGTCACCTTTGAGTCCGGACGGTACATGCTGAATC
>CAYRPR010000520.1:0-2125 GCA_964425945.1 uncultured Verrucomicrobiota bacterium
AGCACGCCTATTTTCCGATAAAAAATGCAAAATCCGGCAACTATTTCTCTGTCCCCAAATGCGATAAGTCCCCGAATGCGATAAGAGATTGTTTTCTCCTTTCCCGGATGGTTTAAATGAGGTCAATTCAGGAGATTCCTTATGTCAATATGGTTGGAGCAACAGGCGCGGAATGACGCGCTGATTAAGTCCTCCCGCTACATGCGGGAGAAGGCCACATCCGAGGTTCTCGATGTTTCCATTGATATTCGCAAGCAGGCTAAGCTGTCGAAGGATGACGCGTTGATCCTGCAGGCGATCGAGATCGAGTCGGCGCGGATCGCGCTGACCACACTGGCCTCACTCGCAAAGATCAACGAACTGGATCACCTCGGCGGCGCCCTCGATCTGATACCGGCGTTCACCCTCACCAAGGCCGTGTCCGACGAAGAGACGATTACCTACACTTTCGAACACGCCCATACGAGCATCGGCCATTACTCCGTACTGGCGGCATGGGAATATCTCGACCACCAATGGGTCATCGACACGTTCCGTCGGGGACTGGACATCGCGGGGCACGTGAGCTGGCTGCCCGGCGGAACTCAACTGAACGGCGGGCGGCTCGGCGTCATGATCCCCGCTGCGGTCGGCCAGGCGCTCGGCATGAAGGCGATTCAGGGCGAGGGCTCGTGGGTGCTCTGTCACACGGGCGATGCAGGGTGGATTTCCGGACAGGCGCTCAACGGATTCAACGGCGCCGATCTGCATCAGGCGCCTATCACCTTCATCATGCACCGCAACGGCATCCAGTTGTCCAATACCAACAGGAAGGTCATGGACAAGGACCCGCGGCCGATCATCGCGGCCATGGGCATCGAGATCATTGAAGTCCCGTCGCTCCTGGAAACCGAGACACTCTACCAGGCGTACCGGAAAGGATATGAGCTGGCGCAGGAGGGGCGGCCGAACTTGATCTACCCGGTTGGTTATCCGAATGAAACGGTCGCTTCGTTTGCCGACCGATACGGCATTCGCAGGGAAGTGGAAGCGTTCGCGCAGGAACACGGCGTCCAAAACGACACGAATATCTGGGTGCCGGGCTCGTTGATGAGTTATCGTGATGTGCACCCGATGCTCGAATGCCTGTTCCATGTCAATAATCTGCCGGGCGGGGAGGGGCATCACGACGGCCATATGAAAGGACGGGACCTCGATCAGGTGCTCGCCAATCCGATGCTCCAATTCTCAGGCGCCCAGAAAAAGGCGCTGGCCGCCGCACGGGCAAAGAATCGCAAGAGCGTGATAACCGAAGCGCGTCCCGCTCCGGGATCGCCGAACCTGTTGATCGCCGACGACGTGGCGGCGAAAGTGGAACTGCCGGGCGTGGGCAAATCGGCCAGCGCCCGCGCTGGCGTCGAAGCCGGATACGCGCTCGTGGCCAAGACGCATCCGGACAACGTGTTTGTCGTCTCATGCGATCTGGATCCGTCCACAAAGCTGGGCAAAGCGCGAACCTTCCTGAAGCCGGATCACCAGTTCGAGATGAGCATCGAGGAGCAGGTATCCGCCATCATGGCGAACGGCCTCGCGGTGAGCAGTCGCCGCCCGCAACTCAACGTGTTCTCCACGTTCGCGGCCTTCTTCGAGGGCATCGCGCGGGAAGGTTTGGAGATGTGGCGCTACATGCGCAATCTGACCGGCGCAAACGAGGGATTGAATGTGACGCTACACATGTCGCATGTCGGCGCCTGCACGGGCCGCGATCATTTCTCCGGTTGGAGCCTCGACTGGATTACGCTGGCGATGGGGTATCTGCCGTATCTGCATCGCTTCTATGCTCCGTCCGACGCGCGCTCGGCGTTTATCGCCGTGCGCGATCTCGCCGCGCATTATGGCGGCCATCTGATCGGCATCCCGCGCGACAATCTGCCCGTGCTCGCGAAACAGGATGGTTCCGGCCCGCTGTGGGAGCCGGCCATGCCCTGGGAAGCCGTGACGACTTACCGGCAGTATGCCGGCGCGAAGAAGGCGATCCTGGTCATGGGCGCGCCCGCGTATCTGGCCGGCGAGGCGGCGGACAAGCTGAAGAATGTCGATGTGCATATCATCAACGGGTTGCCCTTGCCGGATGATTTTCTGAACG
>CAYRPR010000521.1:0-2114 GCA_964425945.1 uncultured Verrucomicrobiota bacterium
TCGCGGAAGGCAGGAACGAGAAGATGCCGCCGCCGTTATTATTGATCAAGACGATCGTCATCGGATGGTTCAGCGCGCGCAATAGATGCAGGGATGTCAGGTCGTGCAGGAAGGCCAGATCCCCTATGATCAGGGTGGATGAGCAATCCATAGCCCTGGCGAATCCGACAGCCGATGCCAGCGTTCCGTCAATACCGCTGGCGCCACGGTTCGCGCCCACGCGAATTCTTCGCCCCACGGCGCCATACATGTCCATATCGCGGATCGGCATACTGCTGGCGAGAAAGAGCGCGTTGTCCTCCCGAATGGTCTGCGATACGGTCCTCGCCACAAAAGGCTCATCCACCGGACCGCTCGACACGAAGAACGCATCCAGCATCCGCCCCGCTTCCGATGACAGGGTCTGCCATTGTTTCAGGTCCGATTGCTCCGGCAGCGTATAACCGCCCGAACACAACGACGAGCAAAACGAAGCCAGATCCGACTCCACGACATGGGTTGCGATATGCATGGGATCCAGTCGATCCGGGAAATCGCGTACCTGGATGTATCGCGCGGGCCGGGCCTGTCCGATGAACTCCAGCAACCGCTTGGAGACGAATCGGCCGCCCAGGTGCAGAATCGTATCCGGCCTGAGTTGCCGGGCTTTCTCGGCGAAAAGGATTTGATCATAATATGGAATCAGATGATCCGGCTGATTATCGAAGCGACATCCGGACGTCACATCCGCAAAGACCGGCCAGCGGACCCGTGATATGAAATCCCGTACAGCCGCCTGATCTTCCGGACAGGCGACATGTCCGACGACGATCAATCCCCGCTTCGCCTGCTCCAATTCCTTTGTGACCATCGCCAGCGTGGCCGGCGCAGGGGTGTAGATCGGTTCCAGGTACTGGGTGTAGGCAATCTTTCCGCGACTCGCGGATGCTCGGATGTAATCGCCATAATCTACCCCGTCCGGATCGGGCGCGAGCGGCTCGCGGAACATGCAGTTGATATGTACGGGTCCGGCCGGGGTGCGCATCGCGCGGTAACAGGCCTGCGCCGCCGTGGTCATGGGCATCGACAGAGGAATCCTGATATCCGGGCATGGCAGATCCACCTGCCACCGCAGGTAGTCGCCGAACAGTCCAGGCTGGTCGATGGTCTGATTCGCGCCGGCGGCGCGCAGTTCCGGCGGGCGGTCCGCCGTCAGAAGGATCAGCGGAATACGATCCATCGATGCCTCCACCACGGCCGGCCATCCATTGGCCACGGCCGTGCCGGAGGTCGTCACCCACGCGACGGGCCGGCCCGTCGCGCGCGCGTGCCCAACCGCGAAGTACGCCGTCGCCCGTTCATCGAAGTGAACCACCAGATCGATGTCATCCCGCTCCGCCAGGGCGAAAGACAGCGGCCCGCATCGCGCGCCCGAAGCCAGCGCGAAGCAGTGGACGCGCTGGCGGACCAGTTCGTCCACAAGCGTTGTGGCCCAGAGCATGTTCAGGTTGGCGGGCGACTGTCTCATGTACCGGTCAACACCTTGATGAAATCCGCGATTTTGTTCTCAATTTCCTCCCACTCGCTTTCCGGAGTCGATCCTTCCACAATTCCGGCGCCGGAAAAAAGCGAAAGTTGATACGGCTGGATCAGGCCGGATCGGATGGCCACGGCGAATTCCGCCCCGTCGCTCGCGACCCAACCGACCGGCGCGGCATACCACCCGCGGTCGAACGGCTCCATTTCTGCCAATCTGGCCAAGGCCGCCTGCGTCGGCCAGCCGCCCAGGGCCGGCGTCGGATGCAACACGGAGAGCAACGTGGCGTCATCCACGTCGTCGCGCAGGGTTCCGTCGATGGCGGAGAACAAGTGCTGTCCCCGAGCGAGGCGCAACAGAGAGGGACGGTCATCCATCCGGAACTCCGTACAAAGCGGAGCGAGCGCATGGCGAATGCCCTCACGCACAAAGTTGTGCTCCCTAAGATCCTTGTCGCTCGCCAGGAGGTCCGCGGCCAGGCGTTCATCCTCGTTTGGATCCGCCGAACGAGGGCGTGTGCCGGCAACGGCTTCCGTCCAGATTCGATTCCCTTCGCGGCGGTAGAGTCGCTCCGGCGACGCGCCGACGATGGCCGCTT
>CAYRPR010000522.1:0-2112 GCA_964425945.1 uncultured Verrucomicrobiota bacterium
GCAGGGCGACCGTGCCCGAGAAATCGAAATCGCTCGACCCATTGCCAATGCGCAGCACGGCGCTGTCGAGCAGCGTGAAGGTGGAGCCGTCGAAGCGGTACGCCCATTGATGCGGTACGCCGGGATCTGCTGAGTACGTTGCCGTTCCGGCGAAGTTGGCGGAAATGCCGTTCAGTGACAGGAACCAATCGGAACCGGCGGATACCACGAACTGGAAGTAGTCCGTGTTGGCCGTGCTGATGCCGTCGTTCTGGAACCCGGTCGTACGGAATGAACTGTTGCCGGCGCTCGGGTTCGCGCCCGCGCCGCGCGTAAGATCATTGTAGGATCCGCCCGTATCCAGGTTGGCGTGGATGGTGTTGGCCACCTGATTGGGAATGCTGGAATCCGTGAACTGCCAGCTCAAGATCAGTTCGGCGTTCGCCGCGCCAGCCGTGAGTCCCGCGATCGTCAATACTGCGAGCAACTTTCTCATCTGTCTGTCTCCTCTCCCGGTTAGGGTTTGCCGCTTGTCGGCATATCTACGTTTACACCTGAAACCACTTAACTAATATAGCCGTTTTTAAGTGCAATGTTAAGTATCCAGATTCAGGCACGGGGATGCAACGTTTTTTTTAAGAAAAATTGAACATGCGCAAGCAGACCCTGTGCCATCTTGGGGTGCCTGCCCGGTCAAGCGTTTAAAATCAGGGAAACCCTTATTGCGCGCTCGGTGCGCTCGCCTGCTCCCGGTAGACCTCGATCTGGCGTGCGATGCGTCCGGCAAGCTCGGTCAGTCCGTTTTCGCGAGCGAGTTCCAGCGCGTCGTGCGCGGTGCGTATGGCGTCATCCAGATGGCCGTTCGCGGCCAGGGCGGCGGCAAGCGTATTCAGTGTGGACGCCGACCGAGCGCCAAGATCGTACACCAGGTACCGGGCATGCCGGAGCGCTTCCTCCCGCTCGTCATCGGTGGCGTGCGGTTCGGTCGCCAACAACCAGGCGAGATTATTCCGCGCGGGCGCCCGACCCGGCGCGAGTTCCACCGCCATGCGGTAATGTGCGATCGCCTCTTGCGTCCGTCCCGTCAACAGGCAGATGTGCGCCAGGTTTTCGTGGGCCTCACGATAGCGCGGCTTAAGTTCCAGGCTCTTCCTCAAATGACGCTCGGCCTGTTCCCATTGCCGCTGTGTCGCGTACCACGCGCCGAGGTTCTGGTGCACGACGGGATCCGTGAGCGTGATCCGGATGGAGCGCTGAAACAGCGTTTGAGAATCCCGCCAGTACGGCAGATACGCGCGCGCGCCAATCGCACAGGCGCCGATCGCCGCGAGCGCGACGAAGACGAGCGCCGGTCTCTTCCATGAGCGTTCCGGCACGATGCCGGCGACCGCCCAGACGATCAACACAAAGAAGCCGATGGACGGCAGGTACGTGAACCGGTCGGCATACGCCGCCAAACCAAACCGCACGCCGCGAATGACCGGCAGGAGTCCGACGAGGAACCACGCCCAGCCCACGATCAGATACGGATGCCGATCCCGCAGACGGAAGAAGCCGAGCGTTACGGCAACCAAACCCGCCAGCGCGAACCAGGACAGCGGCCAGTTGATGGCGTCATTCTCCGGATAGACCAGGGCCAGATTCAGCGGGCGCAGGATCAAAGCCACATAGACCCAGCAGTTCGGTGCGATCAGACTCAACCGGTCCACGAACGGAATGGCGGTGTGTTCCCCGCCGCCGCCATAATGGGTGAAGAGATTGATCCCGATAAAGAGCGCGGTCAGCGCGAACAGCGGAATCTTCTCCAGCAGGAGCGGCCGCCAATCCGCCCAAAATCCCGCACCCCAAAGAATCTTCGCGCGTCGCATCGGCCAGTAATCCAACAGGAGCAGGAGCGCGGGCAGGATGATCACAATCGCCTTGGTGAGCAAACCGATGAGCATCCAGAGTGCCACTAGCGCATAGCGTCGGCGAGTCGGCTGTTCGACATAGCGGACATACCCCAGCAGGCCGAGCATGAAAAACAGGCCGCTCAATACGTCCTTGCGCGCCGCGATCCAGGCGACCGACTCCACGCGCAACGGATGCGCCGCAAACAGCGCCGCGACCAGCGCGCTTCGCCAGACGGATCCC
>CAYRPR010000523.1:0-2111 GCA_964425945.1 uncultured Verrucomicrobiota bacterium
GCCGTGCCCGCGCCGATGACGACGAGGTTGTACGCGCCGCTGGGTGTCGGGTTGGTCCAGTCGGACGGATGAACATTCTCGATTAACGTTTGGTTGTGCATGTCGAGTGGTTCGATAGGCGATCTCATAGCAGTTTCCTTATGGAGTGCGGCGGCAAGTCTTCGCGACGCCGCTTTGGATTCGGTTTGGCGTGTTGATCCGGCTGAAAGCGGCGTCGCGTCGAAGACTCCTTGCCGCCGCACTCCAAATTACCGTTCCACTCTTTCATTCAGCGCTCGCTTTGCAATCCGCGTGATGTACACCGTCACCGCGATCGTGGCGATCAGACCGACGATGCGCAGAATCAACTGCGCCGTGGAGGCTTCCTCCGCGTCCACGCCGAGCCGGGCCAGCGATCCGATATACACATACATCACCGTGCCCGGCATCATGCCGATCCAGGAGGCCAGAATATAGTCGCGCAACCGCACGTTGGTCAGTCCGTAGGCGTAGTTCAGCAGATTGAACGGGAAGATGGGGGAGAGGCGCGTGAGTCCGACGATCTTCCAGCCTTCTCTTCCAACCGCCTTGTCGATGGCCGTGAAGTTCTCGTTCGCCGAAATCTTGCGCGCGACCCAGTCGCGGGCCAAGTAGCGACCGACCAGGAAGGCGGCCGTCGCGCCGAGCGTGGAGGCGATGGAGACGAGAATCGATCCGCGCACGACGCCGAATATGGCGCCCGCGCCGAGGGTCAATGCGAAACCGGGGATAAACAGCACACAGGCGGTGATATACGCGACGATGAAAACGATCGGTCCGATCGGGCCGGATTGCTCGACATAATCCAGTACGTTCTTGAACAGCTCGGCTATGTTCATGGGACGGCCGCCTCGGCGGCCTCTACCAAGGCATCCGGATCGATGCGCTTTGTGTAGTCCGTGTCCACGTGCGTGAACAGGATGCGGCCGTCCTGTCCGACGATATACACGGCGGGCACGGGCAGAAGGTGATGCGTCTCGCCGGACGCGTCTTCCAGGTCAATGCCGTATTCCTTGTACAGATCCACGGTGTCGTGGTCCACGCGGAAGGCGAGGCCGAACGCGAGCGCCGTCTCCATGGAGGCGTCGGAGAACAGCCGGTAGTTAAACGCCGAATCCGCGATGGTCTCCGCGGCTTTGCCAGGGCGATCCGCGCTGATGGCGATGATCTGGTAGCCGAGATCCTCCAGTTCCTGCTCGATGCCGGCCAGCGCTGAAAGATGTCGCGTGCAATAGGGGCACCATCCCCCGCGGTAGAAGATCAGGATGGACGGCTGTCGCGCCACGAGGCCGCGCAAGGATTGCGGCGCGCCGTCCGGCGTGTACACCGTCGTATCCGGCACCTTCGCGCCGGCTTTGAGCGGGTTGACGAGCTCCGGATTGTCCGGCGGTTCCGCGGCATGAACGGCGACGGTGAGCGCCAGCAGGGCGGCGATTGCGCAACGGGTCAACATGGGTATCTCCTCCAGTGTGGATGAACGGTTCATTGGCATTAACAGCAGGCCCCGCCCGCGCCGGGGTGGTCTGTCGCCGTAGCCGGCGCGCAGTCAAACGCGCCGTAATGCACGGAGCGGTCGCCCGCGACGGTGAAATGGGCGCGGTATCGCGTCTCCTGCAGCATGGACGCCGTATTGCCGCACACGAGCATGGGCTTGCCGGCGATCAGACGATGATGATCATCCAGATCGAAACGGTGCGGCCAGTCGGCGATAGTGCCGAGGTACGTCGCGCTCTGGCCGTAGTCCTCGCAGCGATCCTCCAGCGAGGCCAGTTTGAACGCCCGCACGGTGACCGAATAGAAGTCCACCATGCCGATCTTGTCCTCGATCTCGCGCGATCCCAGCTCCAGGCGCCGGCTGGACAGGATGCGGTAATCGGGACAGCCGAGGTTCGACAACAGGCGCCGGAAATCCTCGCGGTACATCGCCCCCGCCAGGCACTCGCCGTGGAGTACCGGATCGGCTTGCAGATGCAGGGGGACGCGGCGACCGGCGAACACATCCGAGAAGATCAGCTCGCCGCCCGGTTTCAGCACGCGAAAGATCTCCGAGAACACGGCCTCCTTGTCCGGCGACAGGTTAATGACGCAACTCT
>CAYRPR010000524.1:0-2100 GCA_964425945.1 uncultured Verrucomicrobiota bacterium
GAATCCGGACCAATGGAGGGTGTCCACGATGCGATAATCGTCAAGCCAGTCGCCTTCGCCGAAATCAAACACAATCCACGGGCCGACGGCCGCCTCGCGCATGGATACTCCGACCATATCGAGATTGCGCCGGGTCTTGACCGCGTCCTCTTTACGGACGACGATCGCCGTGGCCGGCGTCAAACGCGTATCGACATGCATCGGAAGCGTCTCGGGAAATACCTCGGGATCGCGGGAGGTTTCGATGCGTCCATCCGTGACGCGATGCACCTGATTGGCGGCATAGCGATCAGCGTACACCCGCTCGATGCCGCGTTCCTGGAGGAGCGCCACGAGATCCGGGAGCGACTCGCGTTCACCGGGCACGTCATCGTCCACGGCGAACACCTGCAACAGACGGATGGCCCATCGCCAGTCCGCTCGTTCCGACGATCCGTGGAATCGCAGGGCCGTGGCTTCGACCGGCTTGAAGTGGACCTGGAAACGATAGGTGCGGCCGAAATGGTACACGCGCTCCCCGCTCCAGTAATATCCCAGGAAATGCGCTTCCGGCACGATATCCCGCCAGGTCCCGTCCGTTCCGCGCACTTCCAACCGCCATTGCAGCGGATACGACTTGATCTGATCGGCCAGCATACGAATCGCGCAGAGGGTCCGGGGTTCATGGAACTCGATCTCGATCCAATCCGGTTTGGGCTGCGGCAACGCGCGCCAGCCCGTCCGGTAATAGGGGCCCGAAAGCGATTCCCGTACGTCGTGAGCCGACGCATCCACGGCCCGTTTCCACTCCTCCGACACGATTTCCCGCATGCCGCGCAACGGGGTCTGGAACGAATGATGCACGTTGATGCGACTGCCCTCTGCGCGGTCACCCCGAGCCCTTCCGCCGTGGTTGCGCAGGAACTGTTGCAGGCCGCCGACATTCCCGATTACGCCCAAGCGCTCCGCGTAGTCGCCCCTTTGCGCGTACGGCAGGTACCGTTCCCGACCGACGTCGATGAACGTGAACTCCTCCCTCAACGCGAAGTTCCACGAGTGCTGGGTCACATGCACAAGCAGGGCCTCCAGCTTTTGTTCGCGCAGGTATTCCGCGAAATGCTCAAGACGCGTCTGAAAACGCTCGGCCGACTTTCCGAAACCATCCGCCCACACCAGGCTTCGCCACTGGAGCAGCGACAGGGCCAGCAGCGGAACCAACGCGACCGGCCAGGGCGTCCACCGCCGGATGGCGGATGCGGAAACCCCGATCAGTACGGACACCACCGGGATCATCGGCAACAGGTAACGCGGCGTGTTCATGCCCGCGAAATGCGACGTGCTGAAAAGCACGGCGGAGACCACGATGAAGAGGAACAGGGCGCCCAGTCCGTAGGACACGGATGGATCGCGACGGATCAGGCCGCGTGTCCACAGCCCCAGACAGATGGCCGCCATCAGCCCGATCAGGATGAACCCGCCGATCCGTAGCCAAACGGTTTCGACCGTATCGAGGGTCGTCAGGCCGGCGAAGCGAACCGTGAAGAAGAGTTTGAGGCCCTGCAACAGGGTCATGCGCCCGAACGAATCCAGAAACTCGAACGAGGACCATCCGTTCGCGATGTTGTAATACCAGAACGGCGCACTGCCGATGAAGAAACCGGCGGCGCCGGACAGCATGCGCCACGTGAAGGCATGCTGTTTCATCGAAATCAACAGGATCAGGCCGGCGGTCAGTATCGCCGCCGTGGTCAACTGATGCGACCACCAGCCCAGACCGGCCAACAGGCCCAGCGCAAGGAACTCCCAACCGCTCTGTTTCCGCGCCCGCGCCCATCGCACCGCCATGCGACAACCGAGCCAGAGCACGCCAACGCCGAATGTCAGCGTGGCGGCATAGCCCCCGCGCGGGGATACATTATAATGATAATAGCCGATTGGGCCGATAATACAGAAGCCCATGGCCGCCAGCCCGGCGAACCGCCCCGCTATATCACGCGCCCACAGGTACAGGAATACGAGCGTGAAGAAGCCCACCAGCGCCGTCCCGAGACTGACGGCCAAACCGGGATTCGGGAGGAGCCTGTAGAACAGCGCACTGCAGTATGCCTCCAGACTGCCCAT
>CAYRPR010000525.1:0-2096 GCA_964425945.1 uncultured Verrucomicrobiota bacterium
TTGCGCACGTGGTCGCCCTGGACGAAGACGATGTGCTTGCCCATCGGAATCAAATGCTCTTCCTCGTCGTTCGTAACCGGGTCGCGGACCAGCAGACGGCGGCGACCGCGGACAGTCCCGCTGAACTCCACCACGCCGTCGATCTTTGCGATCTCCGCGGCGTCCTTCGGGCGCCGCGCTTCGAACAGTTCCGCCACGCGCGGCAGACCGCCCGTGATGTCCTTCGTGCGCGACACCTTCCGCGGCGTCTTGGCCAGCAGGGAGCCCGCCGGGACCACCGCCTTCTGCTCCACCATCACGTGGGCGCCGGCCGGAATCGAGTAGAAGCGGATCGCCTCCTTCGTCTCGGGATCCTTGATGATGATCTGCGGATGCAGATCCTCCTTGTGCTCAATGACGACCGTGCCTTCCAGCCCCGTCGACTCGTCCATCTCGCGACGCACCGTTACGCCCTCGATGAAGTCGTGGAACTCGATCAAACCCTGCTGTTCGGCCAGAATCGGCACGTTGTAGGGATCCCATTTGACGAAGCTCTGTCCCTTCTTGACTTCGCCGCCGTCGGCGATGGAGATCACGGAGCCGATGATGATCGTGTGACGCTCCAACTCGCGGCCCTCGGCATCGTACACACCGATAAATCCGTTCTTGTTCAGCACGATGAAGTTGTCGTCGAGCGAGGTCACAACGCGCAGATCGTGATACCGCACGATACCCTCGTGCTTCGAAATGATCTGCGGCTGCTTGAACACGGAGCTGGCCGTACCGCCGATATGGAACGTACGCATCGTCAACTGGGTGCCGGGCTCGCCGATCGACTGCGCGGCGATAATGCCGACGGGTTCGCCCAGCGCGACGATCTGGCCGGTCGCCGGGTTGCGCCCGTAGCACTTCGCGCAGGCGCCCAGCCGCGTCTCGCACGTCAGCACACTGCGGATCTTGATCGACTCGAATCCGGCGGCGTTGATCTTGGCCGCCGCGGTCTCGTCAATCTCCTGGCCGGCCGCGACGATCACTTCCTTGGACAGCGGATCGCGGATATCGTCCAGCGCGGTACGGCCGACGATGCGCGACGCCAGCGGGACCAGCTCTTCGTCGCCCTCGTAGATGGCCTTGATCTCGATGCCGTTCAGCGTGTGGCAGTCCTGCTCCTGGATGATGATATCCTGCGCCACGTCCACGAGTTTGCGCGTCAGGTAGCCGGAGTCCGCGGTCTTCAACGCCGTATCGGCCAGCCCCTTGCGCGCGCCGTGCGTACTGATGAAGTATTCCAGCACGCTCAAGCCCTCGCGAAAGTTCGACAGAATCGGGCGTTCGATGATTTCGCCCGACGGACGGGCCATCAGGCCGCGCATGCCCGCCAACTGGCGGATCTGCTGGCGGCTCCCGCGGGCGCCCGAATCCACCATGATGAAGATGGGGTTCAGGTGATCGCGGTTCGCGTTGTATTCCATGTGGCGATACATCACGCTGGAGATCTCCTCCGTCGCGTGCGTCCAGATGTCGATGATCTTGTTGTAGCGCTCGCCGTCGGTGATGACGCCCTTGCGGTACTGCGCCTCGACGGCCGCGATTTCCTTGCGCGCACTGCCGATGATCTGCTCTTTCTCGGCCGGGATGATCATGTCCTCCATGCCGATGGAGATCCCCGCCAGCGTCGCGTGCTCGAAGCCCAGGGCCTTCAGACGGTCCAGCATCCCCACGGTTTCGTCCTGGCCCGCAAGGCGGTAGCACTCCTCGATGAGGCGCTCCATATTCTTCTTGCCGATGGTGATGTTGATGAAGCCCATGCCATCCGGCCAGATTTCATTGAAGAATACGCGGCCCACGGTTGTGGCGATCACGGACTTCTTCGCATCGCCGTAAAGCGTTTCCCGGCCATAGTCGGGATTGCGGAAGCGGATCGGATCGTGAATTTTCAACGCGCCCTCATCATAGGCCGTATGCACCTCGGCCGCGTCGGTCAGGATCGGCAGGTGCTCCTGCGCGCCCGTTCCGTTCTTCACGCGCTTGGCGATACGCGCCTGCTGGGATTCCGTCGTCAGATAGTAACAGCCCAGCGCGATATCCTGCGAAGGGGACGTGATCGGCCGGCCGCT
>CAYRPR010000526.1:0-2096 GCA_964425945.1 uncultured Verrucomicrobiota bacterium
TGCGCCCGTCCTCGACGGTGACCAGGTTGCATCGGACAGCGATATCGTCCGGCTGCATGGGAATACCCGCGCCCGCCGCTTCGATGGGCGCCCGGCCGGTGTACTGCTCCGCCGCGTTGTAACCGAGCAGCCCCAGGTTGCAGACGTCACTGCCCGGCGGAAGTCCTTCCGTCACGGTCACCAGTAAACGGCGTGTTCCCGCCGCCGCGATCCTCCGTATGAAGGGGGTGGCGGCCGCTTGGAGCGGGGTCATACCCCCCAATTCCTCGACGGGATAATCACCCATCCCGTCACCAACAAGAATCACATATTTCATTTGTAAATCCGACTGCTCAATGAGTGGCAGAGACTAGCGAAGACGGCCGAAAGCGTCAAATCCTTGGTGTATGGTCAGCCATTAACCCATGAAAGAGGCCAAAATGGCGGCATTTGTCATGAATCGTTATCATAGTTGTCAATTATAATTATCACATTTGGGTTATTCGCATATATTCGCAAGGCATTATCCATCATTATGAGATAGCCATTTCATCTTTGCAACAAATATCGCATGTTTATGTTGCTTATTCTGTGGTTATCGTTATAGTGCGGTCAGGATTGATTGTTTTTATCGGAGTTAGGTCATGATATCTAAAGCGGATGTGAAGGAACCTGCGAAAGCCCCGGCCATACGGGCCAAGCCGTCGGTGAACCCGGCGGTCCTGGAAGGTGCGCAGGCGCTGGTGAAGCGCCTTGAGATGGAGGGCGTGGAATATATCTTCGGCCTGTCGGGTGGCGCCGCCATCCCGATTTTTGATGCGCTGGTTACGACCGGTACGAAGATCAAGCTGGTGCTGGTCCGCCATGAACAGGGCGCCACGCACATGGCCGACGGCTATGCCCGCGTGACGGGGAAGCCCGGTGTCGTTCTGGTGACCAGCGGTCCCGGCGCGACCAACACCGTGACCGGCATCCTGACGGCCCATATGGATTCCGTGCCGATGATCGTCCTGACCGGACAGACGATCTCCTCCATGCTCGGGAAAGACGCCTTCCAGGAGGCGGACGTGTTTGGCCTGACCATGCCGGTGGTCAAACACAGCTATCTGATCAAGCAGACGAACGATATCCCGCGCATCGTGAAGGAGGCGTTCCACATCGCGCAGACGGGTCGGCCGGGTCCGGTCCTGATCGACATCCCGAAGGATGTCAGTTCGGGCCCATGCACCTCCGATCTGGATCCGGAAATGGACTTGCCGGGCTATAAGCCGGTTCCCGAATTGCAGATGGAGCGGATCATGGCCATCGCGGACGCGCTCAGCCGGTCGAAGAAGCCCGTGCTCCTGGCCGGTCACGGCGCGCTGATATCCAATGCGCACAATGAAATACTGATGCTCGCGGAAAAGCTCAAGGCGCCGGTCACGACGACGTTGCTCGGCAAGGGCGCGTTCCCGGAAAATCATCCGTTGTCGCTCGGTATGCTGGGCATGCACGGCACGGCCTACGCCAACAAGGCGATGATCGAGTGCGACCTGGTGATGTCGATCGGATCGCGGTACGACGACCGGATCGTGGGGCAGGCCCCCCGGTTCTGCCGGGACGCCACGCGGATTCATATCGACATCGATCCGGCGGAGATCCACAAGATGATCAAGGTGCATCACCATTGCATCGGCGATGCGCGAACCATCCTGCAGGAACTGTACAAGCACGTGGGGCCGCTCGATACGCGCGCCTGGCTGAAACGGCTGGACGGCTATAAGAAGAAGTATCCGCTCAAATTCCGCAAACAGGGCGGACTGAAGATGCAGCACGTCCTTGACGAGATCAACAATCTGACGAATGACCGGACGATCGTGGCGACCGATGTCGGCCAGCACCAGATGTGGGCCGCGCAATTCTGTCGGACCATCCAGCCGCATTCCTGGCTGAGTTCCGGCGGGGCGGGGACCATGGGCTACGGTTTCCCGGCCGCGCTGGGGGCCCAGTTTGCCCGGCCGGACGCGGAGGTCTGGGCGGTGGTCGGCGACGGCGGATTCCAGATGACCATGAGCGAATTGGCGACCGCCTGCGTGCATAAACTGCCGGTCAAGGTCGTCGTGCTGAACAACCATTAT
>CAYRPR010000527.1:0-2096 GCA_964425945.1 uncultured Verrucomicrobiota bacterium
TACTCTAGTTTAAACGATCTACTTCATCCGGCATCTCGGGAAAAACCAGGTTCAAAACGGTGGCCGTAATGGCGCCGACCGCGAGACCGGATTGCAGGATGATCCTGATGGATTGCTGCGCGGAGTTCAGGAAGACGCTGTCGCCGGAGTACAAACTCAGTTGGGCCACGGCATCGGGCACCATCGTCACCCCCATGCCCAGAGCGAGTGTCACGGCCAGAATCAACTCGTTCCGCAGGGTCAGCCCGTCGCGAAATGCGATGCGCAGTCCCGCGACGGCGACCATGGCGAACATCACCACGGTCGCACCGCCCAGGACCGGTTTGGGCATGACGCTGATCAGCGCGGCCAGTTTGGGGAAGAGTCCAAGAAGAATCAGCAGGCCGGCCACGGCGTAGCCGATGCGCCGCGACGCGACACCGGTCAGTCCGATCACCCCGTTGTTCTGTGAGAAGGTCGTGTTCGGCATGGCATTGAACAGGCCAGCGATCAGACTGCCCAGACCATCCGCCAGGACGCCTCCCTGAGGCCGTTGGATAAACAGGGGGCCTTTAACCGGCTGGCGCGATACCTGCGACGTGGCGGTCAGGTCGCCCATGGACTCAATCGTCGTGACAAAGTAGCCGATCAGCCAGGGCAATAGAAATACGATATCGAAATCGAGTCCGTACCGAAGCGGCTGGGGTACGTGGTACCATCCGGCATCGCCGAGCGCCGTGAAATCGACCCGCCCCAGCAGGGCGGCCAGGATGTAACCGGCAATCAGGCCCAGCGCGATCGAGATGGTTGCGATGAATCCCTTGCCGAATCGATTCAGCAGGACGATCGTGATCCATACGAAACAGCCGAGCGCCAGATGGCGCGCATGACCGAAATCATCCGCCCCGTAACCGCCGGCCATATCGGTGAATCCCACCCGGATCAGGCTCATTCCGATCAACAGTACAACGGATCCGGTCACAATGGGCGGAAACAGTCTGCGGGCGAAACCGATAAAACGGCTCAGGATCATCTCCAACGGTGAGCCGGCCAGGGTGAGACCCAGAATGAGCGGAATACCGCCGGCGGCGCCCGCCTGCAGGGCCAGCGGGACGAACGTGAAGCTGGTGCCTTGCACGCTGAGCAGGCCGGACCCGAACGGCCCGAAGCGACGGACTTGGATGAACGTCGTAACGCCGGACGTAAACAGCGCCATGCTGACCAGAAATCCGGTCTCCGCAATGGATGCCCCGAGTGCGCCGGCGATGATGAGCGGCGGCGTGATGATGCCCACAAACATGGCCAGCACCTGCTGCAGGCCGCACAGCGCGGATGTCGTCAAGCTGGTCTT
Source organism: uncultured Verrucomicrobiota bacterium (assembly GCA_964425945.1). Taxonomy (GTDB): domain Bacteria; phylum Verrucomicrobiota; class Kiritimatiellia; order SLAD01; family SLAD01; genus CAYRPR01. The sequence continues at coordinate 1,331 of CAYRPR010000527.1, forward strand.
ATCGTCTAAACCGTAGAAGTGATCCATGTCCGGACCTCCCGTCTGCCCGGCGCTATGACAGCATAACGCCCGGACGGAAACAACCGCGATATCCACTCCCGTGCGCGGAAATAGTCATTGCGGAATCGGCCCGTTACGGTATTATCCATCTGTCGCCTTGGCCGTGATGACGGGTATGTGAATGAACACCAAAAAGCCCAAACAGATCGTTATCAAGAAGCCGCCGTCGATCATCGTAAAGAAGAAGGAGCGCGGCAAGGCGCACCCCGATCACGCGCAGACCACAACGTCCATTCCGGCGCAGACCACGCAGGCGTTTCTTCAGCCCTATGCGCTGATGACGTCGCCCATCAATCCGATGCTCTACATGCAGGCCGGCGCGCCCGCACAGGGCGCGGAATTGACCTGCCCCTACTGCGGACACCGCAAGTCCACGGCGTCCTCTCCGCAGGCGTTTGAGTTTTTCTGTCCGTATTGCGGGCAGGTCAATCGCAGCCGAGGCGAGCTGATCGGGAAGGATATTCAGTGCGTCTCCTGCAACAATACCATTACCATACCGCCGCCGCCGGCGCCGAACCCGAAGACCGGCACGGATAGTCGGACGGCGCCGCACCAGGTCTTCAAGTTCTTCTGCGTGTATTGCGGAGGTAAACTCTCCGCGACGCGCGATATGGTGGGACAGGCGGCTTCCTGTCCGCACTGCAATCGTAATCTGACCGTTCCGCACTACTCATCGTAAGCGTCTGAAGAGTTTACTTGAAGCGCG
>CAYRPR010000528.1:0-2066 GCA_964425945.1 uncultured Verrucomicrobiota bacterium
TCGAGATAGTACCGGTGCAGTTTGTACGGTGTCCAGTAGTCATCCCGATCCTGATCGGAAGTGGCGTATCCGTAGCGCGCGCCCAGGTACAGGCCGATGGGTTCATACACCAAAAATGATGTGCGCAGATTCAGGTGACTGCGATCGTTGTCATCCGAGAAGTCGTAGTACATGCCGCTCAACCACAGGTCCCACCAGTCCAGGATGTGGAACATGGTGTGCGCGCTGTACAGATCGTGGGTCACGCCGTCGACGACGGAACGCGCGGATTCCACCACGTCATGATCGTATTCCGCCATGATATCCAACCACAGGACGGGACGGAACATACCCTGGATGCCATAGGTCAGTTCGGAGTTGTCGGCCGGCGACGAAAAGGCGCGTTGCAGGAGGTGTCCGCTGAGCAGCGTGCGATCGGATACGACGTACGATGATTTCAGCCCCACGCGGGTCTCGTCGATCTTGAGTTTAACGCTGGGCGGAACGACGCCGTCCACCGCGCGTTCCTGCGGCGTCTGGCGGAGTTGGCCCCAGCCGGCACGGCCTTCGAGCGTCAGGCGGGGCGTGACATTCATGCCGCCCAACAGGTCGACGTGGTAATTACGCCGGGTCAGATTGTCGCGGAAATACGTTCCTTCCAAGCCCAGGTACGGCTGGCTGAATCCCAGGTCGAGGGCGCCCTTGCGCGCGCGCTCGGCGGCGGGGGGGGCGGCGAAACGGCGCGCCGCCCGGTCGTTGACATAGGTTTCCACGCTGGCCAGCGAGTTGGATGGATAGCCGTAGTCCTCCAGTTCCTTCAGCGTCTGGCCGGCCAGGCGGACCTTACCTTGCAGGGCGGCCATCTCCGCACGCATGCGGTGCGCGAGATAGAAGGGATGGTTCTCCATCACCTGGGCCAGCGCCTCCGGTCCTTCCGCGGAGCGGTGCAATTCGTGGCGCTGATAGAGGTACGGATTGTCGCCTTTCACGGCGTAGCCAAAGGTCGATTGGATGAATCCCATGTCAAAATGGCGCGAGACGGCGGCGAGGTTGGCGGGAGTGGCGCCCCGCACATTGCTCCGGGTTTCCTGCCCGAGTTCGCCGAGCGGGTAGGCCATGGCGTTATGCCGCTGTCCTCCGCCGATATGCTGTCGGAGCAGTTCGCGGCTGTGCCGGTATTCATAATCGAGCCGGTTGTAGTACTCCTCATCCGTCTCCAAGCGGTTCTCCGCGGACAGCCACAGCCGGTTGGCGAGGGGCATGCCGATGGTGCCCTGTTCATCCACCGGCGAACGCTGCTCGGCGAGAACGAGCTGACTGTGAAAACGCCAATGGCCGGTATCGCGATAGGCGCGCAGCTCGTCCCATGTGCAGATGAACGGATCGCCGCGCTCGACGTAGCCGGTGATCACGAACTGGGCCATGGGGATGCCGAGTTCCCGCGCGACCTGCGTGCCGTATTCCATCGAACTGCGCAGGGCGTCGTCAAACGTAACCACCACGACGCGGTCGGGTGCGCCCTTCTGTTCCGAACGCACCATGGAGGCGAAATAGTCGGGGATCTGCTCGGGCGTGATGAAGCGATAGCCGGCCGCTTTCAGCGCGAGCAGTTGCTCGCGAAACCGGCGCACGGAAGGGGTCTGCGACCAGTCACTGGGTGAGATCGCGTGGTACAACAGGACGGCCACGGCGCCCTGGCGGCCCGCTTCCTCCAGCTGGTCCAGGGCGTCGTACGCGCGGTGGAACCGTCCGCGTCCCGCCTCAAGTCGCGCCAGCCGGTAGTAATAGTAGGGGTCGTCGGGATTGAAGGCGCGGATGATCTCCAGTTGCGCCTCGGCTTTCCGATGGCTCCGTCGCCCGAGATACACCTCGAACAGTCCCCGATGCGCGCGCAGATTGTTCGGATTCATGTTCTCCAGCACATACCGCAAATGCTCTTCCGCCGCGTCGAATTGCAGGTTCAGTGAATAGAGTTCGCCGAGCAGGAGGCGCGTGTCCGTATTGGCCGGATCGGCCTCGACCATGTCATGGGTGACGCGGATGGCGTCGTCGTGGTCCGCCCGGAGGACGCCGACTGGGTGGCCGAC
>CAYRPR010000529.1:0-2065 GCA_964425945.1 uncultured Verrucomicrobiota bacterium
GGCGATCAAGTTCTTCCTCATCGGGGTGGTCTCGGTCGCGCTGATGCTCTTTGGCATGTCGATCGTCTATGGCTACACCGGCACCACCTCGCTGACCGGGATCGCCGAATGGCTCAGCGTCAACCCGGCATCGCCGCTGCTGCTGGCCAGTGTCATGCTGGTGATCGTCGGATTCGGGTTCAAGGTCTCGATTGTCCCGTTCCACTTCTGGGCCCCTGACACCTATTCGGGTTCACCGATGCCGGTCGCGGCCATGCTGGCGGGGTTTTACAGTTTGCTGTTGAGCGCGGCCGGCGAGTTCATGCTGGCGGCGCAGATGATCATGCTATCCATGCTGCTGGACGGGTTCGACGGCAATGTGGCCCGCTGGCTGAAGGGGACGACGAAATTCGGCGCCGAACTGGACACGTACGTGGACATGACCAGTTTTGGTCTGGCCCCTGCGATGCTGGCCTATGAGTCGGTATTGAAGAATTTCGGATTGCCGGGTTTCCTGCTGGCATCCGCCATTGTCGTGTCCGGCGTGATGCGCCTGTCGCGTTTCCGCGTCAAGGATCCGTTCCGCGGTCAACGGGGTTTCCAGGGATTGCCGATCACCGTCAATGCCTGCTGGTTGTCGATGTGGGTGTTTGTCGTCGAGTCGGGTATCCTGAACACGGAGCGGTATGTATTGCAGAACGGTCCGCTGGCCGCGCTGGTCTGGACCTGCACCATCCTCTTCATTATCCTGCAGGTTACCAATGTGCGCTATCCCAAGCCGACCAAGGCGCTGATCGGGTTTATCCCGTGTATCTTCGCCGTGCTGTTCCTGTTTCTCAAGGAGCAGGTGGCCGTGGCCACGGCGCTGACGATTTGCACGTCCTGCTTCGTGTACGCTTTTGTTACCCCGCTGGTTCCCCGGCACAAGGACATCATCGATATCGTCGGCGATTCAGACGAAGAGGAACCCGAGCCGTTTCATCTGCGGCATTGATTTCTATTACCCACCCCCCGCTTCGCGGACCCCTCCAGAGGAGGGGCGGTTTCTCGGTATCCCCTCCTGGGAGGGGATAAAGGGGTGGGTGAATCACTCTGAAATTCAGCATTCGATCTTCAGATCTTCCGCGCCGTCAGCACCCGCTGGATGAATTCATGGGACCGGACCGGCGCGGGATCATCAATAAACTCGTCGAATGACGCCTCATCCCGGGTCAAGCCGACCGGACCTTCCAGCAGGGCGGCCGGTATCGGTTCAACCGTATGACTCCGTACGCGGATGGGCGTGCGGTGATCGGTGGTTACGACAAGCCGATAGGGTTCGCCCTTTTCCTCCAGCGCCTGCCAGATCGGCCCGACCACGCTCTTGTCGAATGCTTCGATCGCCTGCGTCTTGAGTTTCGCGTCGCCCATGTGTCCGCATTCGTCCGGCGCCTCGATGTGCACATAAACAAAGTCGTCCTTTTCCAGAATCTGGAGTGCGGCCGCCACCTTGCCTTCGTAGTTTGTGTCGATGAATCCCGTTGCGCCCGGCACATCGGGTGTTGAGAGGCCGGCCAACACGCCGATCCCGCGTATCAGGTCCACGGCCGTAATCACGCCGCCGCGCAGGCCATACCGTTCGGCGTAGGACTGTAGGGCCATCGCCCGCCCCTGGCCCCACAACCAGATTTGCGTGGCCGGTTTCCTGCCGGCGCGGATGCGCGCCTGGTTCACCGGATGATCCGCCAGTATCGACTTCGACGCCTCCATCAGGCCCCGCAGTTCATCGTTGCGGTCGCCCTGCGGCAGGTGGTCGGCGATCGCCTGACTGGTAATGTCGTGGGGGGGGCGGGTGGTGATCGATTCAGGGCCTCGATTCCAGATTATCAGATGGCGGTAACTGACGCCCGCGTGAAAGACGCGATCCTTCGCGCCGAGTTTCTCCTGCAGGGATTCGATCAGTTCGCGCGCTTCCTCCGTCGTGATATGGCCGGCCGAATAATCCTCCATGCGCCCGTCCTCCACCGAGACCAGGTTACATCGGACAGCGATATCGTCCAGCTGCATTGGAATACCCGCCCCCGCCGCTTCGATAGCCGCCCGGCCG
>CAYRPR010000530.1:0-2060 GCA_964425945.1 uncultured Verrucomicrobiota bacterium
TCAATGCGGCTACGGTCAGCGTGTCGCAGGGCAGTATTACCGGCTTCGTCTATGCCGTGGACAACGACAATGACCGGTCGAATGATCGTATGCGGAACGCCGGCATCCCGTACGTGGTCAAGATCGACCGGACGCCGCCCGCAGAGGTGCAGAACATCGCGGCGGAGGAGGGATTCGACGACACGTCGGAGATCTCCGTGAACTGGCAGGCGCTGGCGGACGGCGGGGGCGGCGATTTCGGTTACGGATTCGATCCCCTGTCGCCCTGGCGTTCGTATCGCGTGTATTACTCCGAAGACGATGTCAACGGACCGACCACCAATGATCCGTTCATTTCGTTCGAGGACATTGCCGATCTCAATGATATCGCCTACACCAACGCCGTGATCTCCAACCTCGTCTTTGACACGACCTATGCCGTGGCCGTGGCCGGCGAGGACGCGGCGGGGAACGTCGGGCCGATGTCCGGTTTCGATACCGTTACGCTCGCCGGATTCAATGTCACGCAGGGCGTGGCGCTGGCCGAGACGGAGACGGAGATTCACTGGAAGGCGGCTACGAACGGATCGGGCGCGGTGATCCGCGACTACGATCTGATTCGCGTGGATGGATTGAACTTCGTGCCGGCGCTGACCTCGTCCTGGCAGATGGTCGATTGGGGCTTTACCAATTCGCTGGTGGATACCAACGCGATAGCGGGCAATAACATGCGGTTTTATCGCGCGTCGAGGCGCAACCGGTGGACAACCAACAACGCCGTGCGTCTGGCCAGCGAAGAGGTGTATGCGGCGAAGCCGACGCGTCTGTATCCCGGCCAGAACTGGGTGGGGCACCCCGGTATCCCCGATACGAATACCGTGGGCTATCTGCTCGGCCGCGACCTGCCGGCCGGCCCGAGCGCGGGCGATCCGGCCTCCACGCGCGTGACCTGGTACGCCCGCACGACGAGTGAAGTGGCGACCAACCAGATCGGACTGGTGCAGGGCAGTCCGAATGAATGGGTGTACATCATCGGCGGTGCCGGCTCCGCCAACGACGCGTTGATACCGGTCCAGGATGGTTTCATTGTCGAGATCCCGACCAATCAGCCGATACAAACGCTCCTGCTGGTCGGCCGCGTGCCGACCAATACGCTGTCCCAGACGCTGATGGGCGGCCAGTCTTATAACTTCGTGAACTTCCGTTTGCCGCGCCGCATGCATCCGAGTGAGATGAATCTGGTCGAATCGGGATTCACAGGGGCGACGACGTTCCGCAACTCGGACAGGATCTGGCGGTATGACCGGGTGAACCAGAGCGTGACGGAGATCCTCTGGTATCATTCAGGCAACAGCGCCTGGATGCGCCGCATCGGCGCGTCCGATTCCGTTCTGCCCGGTAACTTCGTGTTCGCGCCTGATGACGCGCTGCTGATCTTCAAGCGTTCGGCCGGCAACGAGATATGGAATTTGACGCCGCCATATCCGTCGCCGACGCGGTACATCAATCCTTGATAACTGAATAGACCTGTTCGGGGCTGTTGACTCCGTTCGTGACGCATCACACGATGAAGTCCCCTTGCGGGACATCCCACCTTCTCGTGCGTGCGATCGACGGGGCAACAGCCCCTTTTTCTTTCCGGCGGGCCGTTGATTCGTCCGGCCGGATTCGCCAACGCCCGTCCGTGTGGATATATTACATTTTGAACGACGCACATCTCATGGCGCGACGCCTTAGGGAGAAGCGCTTGAACGCAACTGAACTGTCGGTGCTTGTACTTGATCCGCAATGTATCGCGTAAAAAAAGTATCATTAAAATGATAAGAACTCTTTGCATCATTCCGCATTTAGGGGTATCGGTGTTGTGAAGGTGGGATCACATGGTTCGGTGGTGGGACACATTGCGATCCTGCGGACGTGTTTCCTTTTCTTTGCGTGGTGCGTTCGCAAGTGGTCAGGCGGTGGGCGTGACTATTGCGCTTATGGCGGCGTTGTGCGCCGACGCGCAGGGTCCGGCTACAACCCCGTTGCAGGTCTGTGCTCAGACCGCCATCCTGAATGAATTCGGCGAAATCCTGCCC
>CAYRPR010000531.1:0-2058 GCA_964425945.1 uncultured Verrucomicrobiota bacterium
GTCGAAGGATCGGTTGCGGCAGATGTCATTCTTCCGGACTGGTATGATCTGACCGGCGATCGCGTCGCGTGGGATGGCCGCTTCCACCTGGACGGCGAGCGGCTGTCCGTTGAGCATCTCGGCGTGCGGTCGGAGACCTTCTCGATCGAGTTATCGGGCGCTTATCATCTCCATTCCGACGAACTGGATCTCCGCGCTATCCTGCAGATTCCCGAACTGGACCTGATCTCCGGGCGGACCGGCCACGAGATGCAGGGCGCTGTGAAGGCGGAAGCCCACCTGCGCGGGTCTCTGCGTGATCCGGTATTCGAGATCAACATGGATTCGGAGCGGGTTCGGGTCGATAAATGGTCGTTCGCTCATCTGGACGGTCGATGGTCCGCGCATCTTCTTCGGGCGATGCAGGAAGGCGAGGCGCGCGTGGCGCTCAAATGGGAGGGCGAGCCATTCTCCGCCTCCGCGCAATACCGTATCGATTCCGATCGCATCGCATGGTCCTCGCTTGAGGTCGAGGGGTGGGCCGCATCCATACGGGGGCAACTGTCCATGCAGCGGGATCATCCGTTGTTCGCCGGCGAGGCGCATGTATCGATCGGAGACCTGAGCCCGTTCGGCGCTTGGTTCGAACAGGAACTTGCCGGGGTCGGCGAAGGGCATGTGGTCATGTGGAGCGAGGAGGGCCGCCAGTACGCGCGCGTGGACGCGATGGTATCCGGTCTGGACACCTCGTACGGCGCGGCGGAGCGGATCCGGCTCGAAGCCGATCTGGCGGATGTGCTGGGCTATCCATCGGTACTCGCGGAGCTGGATCTACTCAATTATCGGTACGCGGACATCGTGTTGTCGAACGCCGTACTGTCCCTCGACGGTGACGGATTACAGATGGATTTTGCGGTATCGGCGGAGGGAACGGCCGACGAACCGGTGACGATGGATCTGGCCGGATCGTTTGTCGTGGATGCGATCTCGCGCAAGGTCCGTCTGGAGCGGTTCGCCGCGCAGCGCGGCGAATTTCCGGTGCGCCTTCTGCGTCCGGCCGTGGTGACCCGGCGTGATGGCGAGTACGAGATGGATGCGATGAACCTGCGGGTTGGGCCCGGCCGGTTGCGTTTGTCGGGGCGCGTGGGACCCGAAGCGATGGATGTCACGGCGACGGTGTTGCACTATCCGCTGTCGGCCCTCGGGTTTGCCGGCGTGCCCGATACGGAGGGGCAGGTGGCTGGACGCATCCGCCTGTTCGGCGCGCCCGATGATCCGTCGGCGGACCTGGCTGTTCGATTCAGCGGCATTCAGCCGCTCGCCACGAATTACTGGGCCGGCCCGCCCGCCGATCTGACGGTGCATGCGGAATGGCGTAATGGCTTCGTGGATTCGCGGTTCCGGTTGCTCGATATCTCCGAGAAACCGTTGGAGTGCGATATCCGTTTTCCGCTCTCCCTTTCCTTCATTCCGTTTTCCGTCACCTGGCCGCCGGAAGGCGACCTGTCAGGCCGGTTGTTTGCGGAGGCGGATCTGGGATCGCTGGCCACGTTGTTCCTGTTGGATGCGCATCGAATCCGCGGGCAGGTCACCGCGGAAGCGGCGCTGTCGGGCACGGTGTCGGAGCCGCAATGGACGGGAACAATGATCCTGCGGAACGGATCCTATGAGAACGAACGGGTCGGCACGGTCATTCGCGATATCGACGCGGTATTGCGGGCCGATGGCTCCCAGTGGGCGCTGGAGCAGGCCACGGCCACGGATGGGGACCGGGGCCGCGCCCGGGGCACCGGTCAGCTCGTGTTGAACCCCGAGCGGCGCTTTCCATTCGAGTTGGCGCTGACCCTGCGCGACATGAAACTCGTGCGTCATGATTATGCAACCGGCACCGGTTCCGGAACCCTGCAGTGGAACGGAGCGCTCGAGGAGAGCCGCGTGTCGGGCCGGATCACGCTATCGCCGCTCGAACTGCGGATCCCCGAGCGATTGCCGGACGCCCTGGTCGAACTCGACGTCGTGGAGGTGTTCGAGGACGGCGTACGTGAAGCGCCGCCCGAGGGCGCACCGCCCACCGACCCG
>CAYRPR010000532.1:0-2055 GCA_964425945.1 uncultured Verrucomicrobiota bacterium
GCCAGAACAACGCCAGCCATAAGGCATGGCCCAGAACCCGGAACTGCAGAGCGCGCAGGCGGATCGTCAGATACAAGCCGGTGAGCAGCAACAGCGGGATAAGCAGAAACGGGCCCCAGACAAAGGAGTTGATCAGATTCAATACGGATTGCAGTTGTTCCATCAATCGCTCCTTAAGAATGCGTGGCGCGCTTTCAGACCGTGGCGCGAAGAATAGTGGGCCGACCGTATGTCGTCCACCTCTAAATCACCTAGTGCCGTATCGGAGATTCCCCGGAAGTCCGATTCTGCGCCGATCTTCGTTGCCATCCCACGCCAATCCGCTATCATTAGGGGTTTTCAGAAGGAGCAACAACATGCAGATAGCCAAGCACATTGCGAATCTCGGGACCGAAACAGCGTTTGCCGTATCCGCCGACGCGCGGGCATGGGCCGACAAGGGCAATGACGTATTCCCCTTCCATCTCGGCGACATGAACATCCGCACGCCCCTCAACATCATCGAGGCGGCGTACAAGGCCATGCTGGACGGCAAGACCGGTTACTGCCCGGCGGCCGGCATCCCGGAATTGCGCCAAGCCATCGCCGAGGATCTGGGCAGGAATCGCGGCGTGAAATTCACCGCGGACAATGTGTCCGTCCAACCCGGCGGCAAACCGGTCATCGGCAAGTTCTTCCAGGCGCTGATGAATCCAGGCGACGAAGTCCTCTATCCGAATCCGGGGTATCCGATTTACGAATCCCAGATCCAATTTCAGGGCGGCGTCGCCGTCCCTTACGGTTACAGGATGACGGACCAGGGCTTCCAGATGGAACGCGACAAGATCGAAGCGGCCATTACGAAAAAGACCCGCCTGTTCGTGTATAACAACGGCCAGAATCCGATCGGCGCCGAATCCAGCGATGATGAGATGCAATGGCTGGCGGACCTGTGCATCAAGCACGACCTGCTGGTCCTGTCCGACGAGCCCTACTTCCATACCCGCTACTCCGGCAAGAGCAAGAGCATCGTCAGCATCCCCGGCATGCAGGAACGCACCGTGATCCTGATGTCCTTCTCCAAGCGCTACGCGATGACCGGCTGGCGGCTCGGCGGCGCGCTCGGCCCGAAGGAAGTGATCGACGTAATCAACAAACTGAACGTCAACCAGGAATCCTGCTCCACACAGTTCATCCAGTACGCCGGCATCGAAGCCCTGCGCGGCGATCAATCCGGCGCGCTGGAAATCAACAAGGTCCTGAAGGAACGGCGCGATGTGCTGGTGGATGCCCTGCGCGCGATCCAGGGCGTCGAGGTTTACAGCCCGGAAGTTACGTTCTATCTCTTCCCGGATATCACCGAGGTGTACAAGCGCATGGGGTACACCGATCCGCAGAAATTCCGGATCGATACCCTGCAGAAGACCGGCGTGTCCTTCTGCTCACGCAGTCACTTCGGCAAGCCGTTACCCAGCGAAGAGCGCCAGTACGTCCGGTTCGCCTACTCCGGCATCAACGTGGACCGCATCCGCGATGGCCTCGCGAAACTGAAAGCGTTCTGGGAGTCGTAATTCCGTCCGGACAGTTACTGCAGTTGAGGAATGTCTTTGGCCGTGAATCACTGGAGGGCGGCGCTCCGTCGCCGCCGGATTCCGTTCATGGGCACGGCGCTGACAGAGCAGCGCCCTCCGACACAAACGTCCGGACGCCGGCTATAGTTCGCCTTAAAATACTCTGGTGTAATCCGAGGCCGGGAACGCATGGCGTTCCCGGCCTTTTGTTTTACTGGATTGAATCACGGCAGAAACACGACGGCCTCAATGCCGTTCGGTGCGGTGGGCACCAAATTCCATGTATCAAGATCTACATGATCCATCAGAATGATCGCGTTCCCGTCGTTGGCGATCAAAGCGGCCATTGCGTCTAAGACGCCGTTACTCGTCAGTTGCGACTCCTCAACGATGAGGATGGTATTCCCCGTTCCGTTACAGATCAGGACCGCCATCAGACCTTCCGTCGCGTTGCCGTTCGACTGAACATGCAGTAGATCCGCCCGGGCGGCCGTCTGCCCGATGA
>CAYRPR010000533.1:0-2054 GCA_964425945.1 uncultured Verrucomicrobiota bacterium
AACTCGCCGGCCGTCTGGAAGCGGTCCTCGCGCTTTTTCTCCAGGGCCTTCAGCACGATGCTGTCCAGAACCGGATCGATGGCCCGGACCCCCTTTCGCGTCTTTCTTTCATCCGCCGGACGGGCCGCCTCCCGCTCCGCCAGCACCTCGCTCGGGGGCTTGGGTTTGACCTGCAGGATGTTGTTCAAGACGTCGGGAATGTTGCCGAAGACCTCGTAGGGAAACTCGCCGGTCAGCATCTCATACAGAATGACGCCCAGCGAATAGACATCGGACCGCACGTCGACCTTGGTCGGGTCGCCCTCCGCCTGCTCGGGACTGGCCCACTGCACGGAACCGAGAAACTCGCCCGTCCACGTCACGGACGGCAGGGACTCGCCCTCGTCGTCGACGAGGGGTATGGAGCTCAGCGCCACGCCGAAATCCAGGATGTGGGGCTCGCCGTACCCGTCGATGATGATGTTGGAGGGCTTGAGATCGCGGTGAACCACGCCCCGGAGATGAGCGGCGTTGATGGCGTCGGCGATCCGGACGAACATCTGTAGCAGTTCCTTCATGTCGTCCGCGCTTTCGGGCGGGCCGTGCTTCTCCCAGTAGTCGTCGATGAACTCGGCGAGGGTTTTCCCGTGGACGTATTCCAGCACGAAGTAGGTGGACCCGTCGGGCGTCTGCCCGCGGTCGATCACGGAAACGATGTTCGGGTGATCCAGCGCCGCCAGTACGCGCACTTCGCGGTCCATGCGCACTTTTTCCTTCTTGGTCGCGTAGGTTCCGCCGGGAAAGAATTTCACGGCGACCTTGCGGCCCGTGGACTTCTGGATGGCGGAGAAAATGATGGCCTGCCCGCCGCGCGTGATCTCGCGCTGCAGGGCGTATCCCTCGAGTTCGAGTTCCAGGTCTTCCTGCGGCTGATCCTTCAGTTCGTCCGAGTCGGCCGGCTCATTTGGATATTCATTGTCCATAGGAATCAGGTCGGATGCGCCCCGCACGCTTCATCATGCGCCGAATGCATATAACCATAACGTCCTGCGCAGGTAAAGCAAATGGACAAGACAGGGATTGCGCCGCGCCGTGGGGGAGTGTATATATGGTCGTACCGTTCTCGAATGGTGGGTGTAGCTCAGCTGGTTAGAGCGCCAGGTTGTGGCCCTGGAGGCCGCGGGTTCAAGTCCCGTCACTCACCCCACCCTGGACCGCGATGAACGTTTCACTGCTACAGAAACGGGATCCGCCCCACCAGGTAGTTCGTCGCGATCCAGAACAGCGCCCAGTTTACGACCAGGCTGTACACGCTCGCGGCGGCGTCATCCAGCGTGATGCCCGCGCCTCCACGAATCCGTTCGAACTGGCGTGCCGGCGGCAACTTGAGTATGTCAAAGAAGCGGTTGCTGCAGAAGGCCATGGGCATCAGCCACCAGTACTCCCATACCGGCAAACCGATCACACAGATCGGAAACGTCAGGAATTCATCCGCCACGATGCGCCGGTCGTCCTTCTTCTGATAGACCTGTTCCGCGACATGACACACCGGGATGGCCAGCAGGGTCAGCGCGACGCAGGTGAGGATGTAGGCGCTCTGTTCCAGGCCGCTCATCGCCCATACAAGCAAGATACCCCACAGGCTTCCGACCGTGCCGGGCGCGAAGGGGCTGTATCCAAAACCAAAACCCGTCGCGAAAACCGCAACGGCACGTTTCCATATCGGTGCTGATGGTGCATGCATAATTATTGTCCCATGTGGAATCGCAGACGCGCCCGCTCCCGCTCCCCGGAGAGCCAGAAATGCGCCTGCGCCATCGGTTCGATCGCGTCGATCCAGGCGCGCGCGTCGTTCAGTTTTCTCCGTTCGTCTTCACTCCCTCGCGGGTCTTCGAACAACCGTTTCAGCATGTACGCGGTGATGGCCAGCCGGACGGTCCGCGCGCCTTCGCGCACATCGATCCAACCGTATCCCGCCGCATCGGTCTGCCGGACTGCGTCCATCCAGCTCGCATCGCGGGCGCCTTGCTCGGCTTCCGGCCTGTCGTAGCGTGAAGCCAGCAACATCACGGTCC
>CAYRPR010000534.1:0-2047 GCA_964425945.1 uncultured Verrucomicrobiota bacterium
TCCTTGAACGCGGCATCCACGTCGCCCTTGCGCACCTTGATGTGCTTGAGCAGGTTGCCGTCCGGCCGGTCCTCGTGCAGGATCGGCGAGCCGGACCGGGCCGCCTGGATCGCGTCGGTCACGGCGGGCAATTCTTCGTAGTCCACCTGGATCAGGGCGAGCGCCTTGGCGGCGATGTCGGCTGAATCGGCGGCGACGATGGCGACCGCGTCGCCGGCGTAGAGCACCTTGTCATAGCAGAGCACCGGCCAGTCGATGGTGACCAAGCCGTGGTTCTTGCGGCCGGGCACGTCTTTGTGCGTGAGCACGGCGCGTACGCCGGGCAGTTTCTCGGCCGCGCGCGTATCGATGGATTTGATCCGGCCGTGCGGAATGCCCGCGCGCTTGGTTCGCGCGTAGAGCATGCCGGGGAAGGACAGGTCGTCCGTGTAGATTGCCCGGCCCGTGATCTTCGCGAGCGCGTCGGGATTGGGCAGGGCCCGGCCGATGACGGCGTTGGGGTCGCGCACCGCGGGGATGTACGGTTTCACATCCTGGCCGGACGCGTTCAGGATCGCGTTGATGACGCTCTGGTATCCGGTGCACCGGCAGTAGGTGTCCTTGAGCGCAATTTTGATGTCCTTCTCCGTGACCGCTTCGCCCGCCGCCTGCTTCTCATCGAGCAACGCCTTGGCCGTCATGATGAGGCCCGGCGTACAGATGCCGCACTGGGTCGCCCCGTGATCGAGAAAGGCCTTCTGGAGCGGATGCAGGTTGCCGTTGTCGGACAGCCCTTCAATGGTCAGGATCGTGGCGCCCTGCGCCTTGAACGCGGGGAAGATACAGGAATCGACCGGCTGGCCGTTCACGAGCACGGTGCAGATGCCGCATTCCGCCTCGTTACAACCGATCTTCGTGCCGGTCAGGCCGAGATCGTAGCGCAGGACCTCCGCAAGGTAGCGCGACTCCGGCACATCCAGTTCGACGGCCTTTCCGTTCACGGTTAACTTGAGTTTGCTCATACAGCCGGTCTCCGGTCAGAAACACACATCCCGAACAATCAACTATATTGACCCCTCGGGGTTTATCAAGTGCAGCCCGATGCCGAGCCCCTCAACATCTGTTCCATCTTCCTCCCCTCCTTGGAGGGGGCGGGGGTGGGTTATCCCTTGCCACTCGCCACTTCTTATTCCCCCACGCCCTCGGCAATGGCCGCGCCGGTCCGCGCGCGCTCCGCGGCCTTTCCGAGCGTCTTGGGCAGTTGGACCCGGATCATCTCCACGCGGTAATCCGATGACGCCCGGTGTTTGCTGGTGCGCAGGGTGGGTTCCGTCAGGGCCACTTCGGCGGCCTCGCGGAAATGCTCATCCGTCGCGGGCTTGCCCGTCAGGAAATCCATGGTCTTCTGCGCCAGGAACGGGACCTTGGCCGCGGGGCCGATGCCGATGCGGATGGATTCGACGTTGTCGCCCGACAGCTTGACGCGCGCGGCCATGCCGATCATCGGAAGAGCGACGCCCTGCGGCCGCATCACGCGGCGGAACGCGGAGGATTCCCGGTCGCCGGTAGGCCGGAACCGGATCCGCGCGATCATCATGCGCGTCGAATCCACCGTGCTTTTGCCGGGCCCGACGAAGGTGTCTTCCATCCGCACCCATTTCAGTCCGTCCGCCGAGGCGATCTGCAATTCCGCTCCGAGCGTCAACGCGCCGAGCGTACCGTCGCCCGCCGGCAACGCGTGCGCGATATTGCCCGCGAGCGTGCCGACATTCCGCACCTGCGGGCCGCCGATCACGCCACAGCTTTCCACGAGACAGGTGCCGCCCTGGTTGATCCGGGGATCCTTGACGATGCGCGAATGCGTGACGCCCGCGCCGATTACAAGGTATCCGTCCTCCTCGATGATCTCGTCGAGTCCGGTGATATGGGTGGGATCGACCAGCGCGTCCACGGGCGGGCGATGGCCCTGCTGGATCTCGAGCAATAGATCCGTTCCGCCCCCGATCATGCGGGCGCGGCCGTCATAACGCGTCAGAACCTGTACCGCCTCATCAATGCTTTTCGGTGT
>CAYRPR010000535.1:0-2045 GCA_964425945.1 uncultured Verrucomicrobiota bacterium
AGGCGGACTCGGGAAGCAACAGGTCGAACGGCCGCGTCCTGATGGCGACGGTCAAGGGCGACGTGCATGATATCGGCAAGAATATCGTCGGTGTCGTTCTGCGCTGCAACAACTACGAGGTCATCGACCTCGGCGTCATGGTCCCCTGCGCGAAGATACTGGAAACGGCGATCAGCGAGAACTGCGATATCATCGGCCTGAGCGGCCTCATCACGCCGTCACTGGACGAGATGGCCCATGTGGCGAAGGAAATGATGCGCGAGGGGTTCAACAAGCCCCTGCTGATCGGCGGCGCGACGACCTCCAAGGTCCATACGGCCGTCAAGATCGCGCCGCATTACGAGCATCCGGTGATCCACGTCACGGACGCCTCGCGCGCCGTGGGCGTGGTCAGCCATCTATTGAGCGATGAATCGCGGTCCGACTACGTGCGATCCATCGCGGCCGAATATGACGACATCCGGTCACGTCACAAGGGGAAGAAGTCACAGGCGAACTGGCTGACGATCCAGGAAGCCCGTCAGAATAAGTTTCCGACGGACTGGACCGGCTACACGCCGCCGCCCCCTCATTTCATCGGCGTGAAAGCGTTTGAGGCCTACGACCTGGACACCTTGAGTCGTTTCGTCGATTGGACCCCGTTCTTCATCACGTGGGAGATGAAGGGCCAGTATCCCGACATCCTGCAGGATCCCCAAAGCGGTACGGAGGCGACCAAACTGTTCAACGACGCGCAAGCCATGCTGCGCCGTATGATCGACGAGAAGATGATCCAGGCCCGGGGCGTGATCGGGATCTTTCCGGCCAATACGGTTAATGACGACGACACCGAAATCTATCGCGATGAGTCGCGCGACGAGGTAATCGCCACGATCCATCAATTGCGCCAGCAGATGATCAAGCCGCCCGGCCGGCCCAATATGTGCCTGGCCGACTTTGTCGCGCCCAAGGAATCCGGCCTGAAGGACTATATGGGCTTCTTCGCCGTCACCGCCGGTATTGGCACGGAAGAAGCGGCCAAGCGTTTCGAGGCGGCGCACGACGATTACAACAGCATTATGGTAAAGGCCCTGTCGGATCGACTGGCGGAAGCCTTTGCGGAACATATGCATCAGCGGGTCCGGAAGCAGTTCTGGGGATTCGCGGCCGACGAGGATCTCGACAACGAGGCCTTGATCCGCGAGCGCTATCGCGGCATTCGTCCGGCGCCGGGGTATCCGGCCTGCCCGGATCACACGGAGAAGGCCACCCTGTTCCGCTTGATCGACGCCACGACCAACGCGTCGATCCAATTGACGGAGCATTTTGCCATGTGGCCGGCGGCCGCGGTGAGCGGGTATTACTTCTCGCATCCGGAGTCCGCGTACTTCGGCATCGGCAAGATCAACCGGGATCAGGTCGAGGACTATGCCCGGCGCAAGGACATGCCGTTGAAGGAAGTTGAAAAATGGCTCGCCCCGATCCTGGGATATGAGCCAGAGTAATGCCATGATGGCAGCCAACAACTCCTTCGCGCGCTATACGGACATCGACTGGGCCGCCTGGAAACCCGTCGAGCGCGCGACGTTGCTGTTCGTGATTCGCGACGGACAGGTTCTGCTTATCCACAAGAAGCGCGGACTGGGCGCCGGCAAGATCAACGGACCGGGCGGCCGCGTGGATCCGGGCGAAACCGCCTCCGAGTGCGCCATTCGCGAAGTGCAGGAGGAACTGCTCGTGACGCCGCGCGACGTGCGGCCGTGCGGCGAATTGCATTTTCAATTTAAGGACGGGCACTCGATCTACGGCGTCGTGTTCCAGGCGGACGATTGCGACGGGGAACCGCAGGAAACCTACGAGGCCATACCCATCTGGACGCCGCTCGACCAGATTCCCTACGGCGCGATGTGGGCCGACGACCGGCTCTGGGTCCCGCTCATGCTCGAAGGCCGGTATTTCAGCGGCCGCTTCTTCTTCGACGACGATCTCATGCTGGGCTGTGAGATCACATCCCTCGACGCGGCCCCCGATGCCGAGAAATACTCCGGCACATAGCGTCGGCGACC
>CAYRPR010000536.1:0-2039 GCA_964425945.1 uncultured Verrucomicrobiota bacterium
AAGCGGTGTCGCGTCCCGACTTCGTCGGGTCTTGCCACCGCACTCCATACAACCCGATCGCGCCACAGGGTGTGCTGTGCCAAGATCCTTCTTTTCTTCCCCTCAAGATTCCTCCTTTGCGCCTTTTTGTGCCTCTTTGCGGCAATCGCATACGGATTGAAAGCGCTTCGCGCGAGATGGCCCCCTCCTCCGCGACCTCTGCGTCCTCTGTGGTTCAAAAAAACCGTTTCGCGTTGATCCAACCATCGAAACAGGGCATGCTGGCCGGACGGAAAAAGGAGGCTGTATGGACACCAACAACGATCAATCACTCGTATCGCTCTTAGCCCGCTCGACCGAGCGCTATGCCGACCATACGGCCATCCTGTTCAACGAGCGATCCACGGATTTCAAGACGTTCCGGCTCATCACCGACGCGGTCGCCGCGTCGCTGGCCGAACAGGGCGTGCGGAAAGGCGACCGCATCGGCCTGTACTGCGTCAATTCCGACGCCTTCGCGTTCGCCTATTTCGGCATCCTCAAGACCGGGGCCACGGTGGTCCCCATCAATCTCCTGCTGAATCCCAAGGAAATCGCCTACATCCTCGACGACGCGGGCGCGACCGGGCTGTTCTATTTCGAGTTGTTCGCGGAGGCGGTCAAGGCCCTGCGCCCGTCCGTGCCCGGACTGAAATTCGTCGTGAAGATCGGCGCGACCCCGCCGGCCGACGATGAGATCCCGTTCACCTCCCTGCTCGGCGCCAAAACACCGCCGCCGGAGATTGCGATCGAGCCGGCCGAGGACCTCGCCGCCATCCTGTACACCTCCGGCACGACCGGCAAACCCAAGGGCGCGATGCTGACGCACCGGAACCTGGCGTCGAACGTGGAAAGCATCCGCATCGCCCTCAAACTGACGCCGGGCGAGGATATCATGCTGGTCGTGCTCCCCATGTTCCACGCCTTCGCCGCCACCGTGCAGATGCTGTTCCCACTCCTGAACGGATGCACCCTGATCCCGGTGCCCAAGTTCGATCCGGAGCAGGTCGCGCGGGCCATCGAACAGCATCAGGTCACGTTCCTCGCCGCCGTGCCGAGCATGTACAACGTGATGTTACGTCTGCCGGACGATTTTACATCCAAACTCCAATCGCTCAAGCTGTGCGTCTCGGGCGCCGCCGCCCTCCCCGTCGAGATCATGAACCAGTTCGAGAAGCGGTACGGCATACCGATTTATGAAGGCGACGGGCCGACGGAATGTTCGCCGGTGACCTGCGTCAATCCGATAGGCGGAAAGCGCAAACCGGGCTCGGTCGGCCAGGTCGTGCCTTCGGTCGAGATGCGGATTCTGGACGATCACGGCAATGAACTGCCGAACGGGCAGATCGGCGAGATCTGCGTGCGCGGCCCGAACGTGATGAAGGGGTACTGGAACCGGACGGACGATACGCGCGATGCTTTTTTCGGCGAATGGTTCCGTACGGGCGATCTGGGGACACGCGATGACGAGGATTATTTCTTCATCGTGGATCGCAAGAAGGACATGGTCATCGTCAACGGCATGAACGTCTATCCGCGCGTCGTGGAGGAGATCCTGTACCAGCATCCGGCCATCCAGGAAGCGGCGGTGATCGGCGAGCCCGACGATCTGCACGGGGAAATCGTGATCGCGTTCGTCGTGCAGAAAGCCGGGCAGAACGCCACGGCGGCCGATGTCCGCGCGTTCTGCCGGGAGCATCTGGGCCGTCACGAAATCCCGCGCAAGGTCCGCATCGTGGAAGCCCTTCCGAAGAACGCCGCGGGCAAGATCCTCAAGCGTGAATTACGGAAGCATGGCGAAATCGAACGAGGCGTGGATAGCAGGGAAGAGAGTGTTCAGTAAACCAGTGTTCAGTGTTCAGTGTTCAGGGAAGATTGAGGAATTCCTAATCTTAATCAAGATCGGGCGATTATGATTAGGATAAAGATTATGATTAAGTTGGCCTGCTGAACACTGAACACTTTCCTCAAATCCTCTCCGGGGTCGCGATACCGAGAAGGCTCAAGCCGGCGCGCAGGGT
>CAYRPR010000537.1:0-2036 GCA_964425945.1 uncultured Verrucomicrobiota bacterium
CCGGAACGCCGGTGATCGCCTCGCGTCTCGGGAGTATGCAGGAGTTGGTGGAGGAAGGGACGACGGGACACCTCTTCGCGCCGGGTGACGCGCGCGATCTGGCGGAGAAACTGCGGTGGTGCGACGCGCAGGCCGATGCCTTGCGCGAGATGGGGCGAAACGGACGCCGCCTGTTCGAGACCCGATTCACCGCGGATCGGAATCATGATCAACTGATGAGAATCTACGCGGATGCCATGGCGGATATGAAGCGATGAAAACGTTCGGATATGGATTGTCGATAGTAGCCGCACTATTGGTGGTTGTTCTTCTCCAGTTCGCCCCATGGTGGGGCGGGGGCAAGGTGTTGGCGCCGCTGGATTTAGTCGACCAGCTCTATGCGCCATGGGCAACCGGCGAAGATGTTCCCCGGGTTAAGAATCATTTTGTCACCGACGCGGGGGAACAGTATCTCCCGTACCGGTGGTTGGCCTATGACGCCATACAACAAGGCGAAACGCTGCGGTGGAATCCGTTGAATTATGGCGGGACGGCGCAATATGCCAATACGATGGGTTCCTACTTTGACTGGTCCTATCCGCTCTATCGGATCTTCCTGTTCTGGACGGCATGGCATCTGGCTCTAATTCTGCAGATGGGCGTCGCGGGATGCGGTATGTATTTGCTGTTGCGCGCGCGCGCGATCGGGGTGGTGTCTGCTTTTGTGGGTGCAGCCTGCTACAGTCTGAACGGCCAGTTCCTCATTCATATCTATCACGGTTGGCTGTTGGGATCATTCTGCTGGCTGCCTTGGACGGTTTGGGCGATTCATGTGTATCGATCCGGCCGAAGCGCGATATGGCCGCTGATCCCGGTCTTCATCGCTCTGAGTTTCCTGGGCGGTCAACTTCAGTTCGTTGCGTTCCACATCTTCGTGTTGCTGTGTCTCTGGATCAGCATGAGGAACCGGGGATGGGCCGGGCGCATGGCTCTGTGGACGATACTGGCATTCGGCTTGAGCGCGGCCATGCTGGTTCCGACGATTGGGTCCTACTGGAATTCGTGGTCCGCCGGACTGCAGCGGGGAGGTTTCGGTTATCCCGGTGGCTGGTCTCAGCCGATCCTTAATCTGCTGGCTTATCCGACGTACCTGTTCCCGTCGATTATGGGCAATGCGCACACCTTTGACTTGTATAAGGTGTTCAAGAGCGATCTGAACTATGTGCCGTTTATCGGTACGGCGTTGTTGATCTGTTCAATTCCCGCCTTGGCGGATCGAAAAAGTCCGGTCCCGGCGCGATGGATCGCCTGCGCGGGGCTGGTTCTGCCGCTGACACCTCTGGTCGGCTTCCTTTACCAGCGCTTGATTATTCTATTCGTATTCGCCGCGATCTGGCTCGCGGTCGAGTGGATCGAACGGGCGGATGAATCGTCATGGAACCGGTTAAGTCAATGGTGTCTCCGGTTGTTCCTCCTCTTCACCGCGTTCTGGGTGCTGGCCAGTGCCTCGATTGCGCTCTTTCACGACCGAATACATTCGATCTTAAGCGGCTTGATCCTCGGCAACGTGTCCGCGCACCGGTTCGCGGCGTTCCCGGAATGGTTTGATGCGCGCCTGCACCATTTCATCTCGACCCGCGTGCTGTGGTCGCCCGGCATACTGATCCCG
Organism: uncultured Verrucomicrobiota bacterium; assembly: GCA_964425945.1. Lineage (GTDB taxonomy): Bacteria > Verrucomicrobiota > Kiritimatiellia > SLAD01 > SLAD01 > CAYRPR01. The sequence goes on from CAYRPR010000537.1 coordinate 1,649, forward strand.
TGGCTGTTGGCCGGGTTGTCCGTACTGCTGATGCGGGTCCGATTCCGCGGGCCGTTCGTAAAAAAATGCTTCATGCCAGCATTGGGTATTTTGTTGATCTGCGAGTTGTCCTGGTTTGCGCGGGGCTGGCTGGTTTTCGAGCCGCAACCCGAAACGGCTATTTCCTCCATTTATCCCGCGCGCCCGGAGGTGGATCTGTTGAGAGAGCATGTCGGACCGCTGGATCGACTCGTGGTTTTTCAGTCCTCGGATCAGCCGCCGCTTTTCCCGCCCAATGTGCTGTCCGTCTATGGCATCGCCGAGTATGACGGATACGACAGCATCATTCCCAACGGCATGAATCGGTTCCGGCCGGTGGATGAGGATGCGACGGCGTGGGCCGAGGTGG
>CAYRPR010000538.1:0-2034 GCA_964425945.1 uncultured Verrucomicrobiota bacterium
ATATGGAGTGCGGTGGCAAGGCCCGCCTCAGAGGCGGGACGCGACACCGCTTTCCCCCTAGAACTCCGCGTAAGCCTTCACAAACCCGCCGCCGAAGCGGGCGGCGTCCATATGCAGGGACGGGCCCAGCTCGATCTGGTAGCCCGGGCCGTGAAACACCAAACTGCCCGCCACCTCCAACTGAAACCGATCCACGATGTGATCGCGCGCCGGATCAGCGCGGCGCTCCTTGCTGTCGATGACATTGCCGATCAGCATCGAATCGAAACGCACCCGGTCCCTCAGCGGCCAACTTCGGCCGACATACAGCATGCGGTCATGTCGGTCCAACAGAAGCGTATCGTCCGGGCTGAACAGGAACCGGTTGTCCTCCTCCAATTGCACATATTGAGCCCCAAGCCGCCAGCGGGCGTCGAGTGCCACCCGGCGACGATACTCGATGCGGGCGAGCAGGAAGTCGCGGGCGGTCGTGAACGCCTGGCGGTCCTGAGACTGCAATCCGTCGCGTCTCTTGCGCGCATATTCCCCTTCCAGTACGCCGTACACCAGTTCGGCCTCCGACGGCCTCCACCAGGTTTCGGCGCCGGCGCGATACTTCTCCATATCAAAACGAAACGACTCCTCGGGATTGATCAGGCGAAGCGGAAAATCCAGGTCCGCGCGGATGCCGAGGGTCAGTGTGCGGGTCGTCTGGTATCGCGCGTCCAATTGCAGATTGCCGGCCCGTCGGTCCATGCGCGCGTCATCGCGGTTCTTGTCGTCGAACGTGAAATCCACGAACAGCCATTGCGCGCGCCATTCGGCCCGTTCGCCGGCGTACGAAATCGCTCCGCCGATGTCCGCGAGTTCCTTGTCCGGGAGGGGTTCGCCGATCAGTTCCACCGCCCATTCCGGCGTCACGCGGTATTCCAAACCCATACTGAATCGTTGATACTTGGCGTCAAAATCCCGGTCGTGCAGATAGCGCAGTTTGAGCGACAGGGGTCCGCCCAGCGGTTGATGGATCTTGAGATCCTGCCACAGATGCAGATCGGCGCGGGTGAGCGAGCCGGCCGCCCCGATGAACGCATTGGTCGCGATCCGGAACCGCTCCAACGCATCCGGCTCCGGATCGATGATGAGGCGGTTGATGAAATAGGTGGACCCGATCTTGAAATCCCGGAACTCCACCTCGTCCCCCCGGTACAGCGCGTACGCGGTCCGGGGCATCGCGCCGATCACCATCAGCGCCGCCAGAAAACAACGAATGGGACCGCCCCTCATGTACTCATGCTACAACAGGTTGCGCCGGAATGACAGCGCAACAGTCGGACGCGAAACCCGCCGTATTCCGTTGACACCGCCTCCGGAACCGTATAAAAGCGCTCATGTAAACGATTACATTCATGGACGGGCGTATGATGCGATTCGGAAGGAGATGGGCGGTTATGACGGTGATGTCCGTGGTCTGTGCCGTGGCAGGCGGCGGGGAAACATCCGGCGCATGGCCGGATGATGTGTCGAGCCGCGATCTCGCGTACCTGCGCAAGCTCCAGCGCGAAACGTGGGACTACATCGACTACTTCATCGATGAGGGCACGGGGTTTCCTCACGACAACAACAGCCGGCAGGGCAAGACCAACACCACCAATCTCGGCATGTATCTCGCGTCGCTCGCCATGGCCTACCAGCTCGGTTACGTCGATCAGAAGCACGCCGTCGCGCGCGTCGAAAAGATCCTCGACACCCTCGACCGCTATGAACACTGGAATCGGCTGTACAATAACTGGCTCGAACCGGGCGGGCAGAACCTGAAGGCCTACGACGGCCCGAACAACATCTCCGATTACAACAAACTGCCGGCGGGCCTGATCCTCGTCCGCCAGACCTTCCCATCGCTGGCCGACCGCTGTACCGCGTTTCTGGACGAAATTCCGTGGGATAAATTCTACGAACCCTCCACCGGCAAGATGTTCTACGAATTCGATGTGGTGGATAAGTCGGTTCGCAATGCGGTCTATTTCTATCGCGGCGAGGACAAGATCCTCGGCCACT
>CAYRPR010000539.1:0-2034 GCA_964425945.1 uncultured Verrucomicrobiota bacterium
ATGGGCAGGGCAAGCCGCACCAATGTGGGGCCGACCGCTCCATGTACCATGGGGGAGGTGACCGCCGCCGGGGCCGTCCCGCTCGCGCGGGGCGTCCCGGCGGCCATCGGATTAGGGGTGGACGATGAAGTACGCATTCTGCACATCGTGTTCGAAGCGGTGAATATGGACGTCCGAGAACCCGGCCTCGCGCAACATGCGCTCGGCCGTTTGCACGCCCCATACGGCGCCCAGGCCCAGTCCGCCTTGCGCGAGCGAGACCGTCATGCAATGCATCGTGGACACTGTATAGAGCAGGGCGCCCAGCGGATGGTCCATGTTGTCGGCCGGCTCGCTCGACGCGTCGATATCCTGCATGAAAAACACGCCCTCGGTTCGCAGGGCGATCCGGATCGCGCGCAACACCTTGTCGGGCCGCGCCTGGTCGTGGATGGCGTCCAGCGCGAGGATCCAATCGAACGCGCCCGGCTCGATCCAATCGGTCAGGTCCTTGCGATCGAAACGGATGTTCGGCAGGCCTTCGGCTTCGGCCAGCGTTCGGGCATAGGCGAGCGCTTCTTCGCTGAGATCGTATCCCGTGAAGTAGCTGTTCGGATATGCCTTGGCCAACTGGATGAGGGCTCGTCCCCGTCCGCATCCCACATCGAGGACGTCAATACCGGTCTGCAGGCGTTCATGCAGGCCGGGGATCAGCGGGACCACCTGGTCCAGGATGATCGGTACGATCGATTGCCCGCTGTCCTCCGCCATCACCTCGTGGAATCGGGGATATTCTTCGTAGGCCACGCCGCCGCCGTTCCGGAAGCATTCTACGATCCGATCCTCCACGCCTGCCAGCACGGGGAGGTACTGGGCAAACACGGCGAGATTGGCGGTGGGCGACTGGCGCGACAGCCAATGCGCGTGTTCGGCGGGCAAGCGGTAGGCATTGGATTCCACGTCCCGTTCCACGATGCGCCCGGCGAGCATGGCGCCGAGCCATTCCCGCACATAGCGCTCGTTCAATCCGGCGTGGCGCGCCAGATCGTCGCTCGTTCGCCAGGCCGCATCCGCCATTTTGTCAAACAACCCGGTGCGATGACCGAGCGAGACCATCAACGCGACCATGCCGCCATTGAGCAGGGCGAGATAACGGTCCGCAAAGGCGTCCAATTTGGTTTGATCCAATGTATGTCCACACGCAATACACATAACGACCTCCTTGTGTTGTTCTTCCTCCTTTGCGACAGAACAGACCGGTCTGTCTGTCATCCATCAAAAAAAAGATTCAGGTCTTCAGTCCGATGTAGCGCCTCAGCGATTTCATCGCCTGTTTGACGGGCCATTCATCATGGTAGGCCACGGCGACGGCGATGGCGCCGTCAAGCAGCAGCATGTACGTCGCCACGACATCTTTCACATCGAGTTGCGCGAGCGACGGCTCAACGCGACGAACTTCCTCGACCAGGTCCTGCAACAACTTGCGCAGGTTTTCGCGATGCTGTTTTGAGACCTCCTGCACGGCGGGCACATCGACCGGTACTTCCGCTATCAGGTTCTGAAACGGGCATCCCCGAAAATGCGTCTGCTCGAACCAGGGAAGCAGGGAATGCAACGGAGCAAACAGCCGTTTGCGCGGATCCCGGACCGTGCCGACGTAGTTGACCATGTCCTCATATTCGCGACGCGCCGTCTCGCGGGCATACTCCGCGAGCAGATGATCCTTCGAGGGGAAGTGGTCGTAGAAAGACGCCTTCGCCACGCCCGATTCAGCGATGATCTGGTTGATTCCGGTGGCCCGATAGCCCTGCCGGTAGAACAGATCGAACGCGGTCTTCAGGATCCGATCCCGCACCGATGAACTCTGTGTGGCTACTGTCATGAAACTCACCATACGCCAAACAGACAAGTCTGTCTACCTCTTTTTTGCGCCTGCGTATGTTTTCTCCATAACCAATTGCGGGCTAATGAATTGTGGGATTAATATCCTGGCCGTACACCCGGTAGGCCAGGTACTTTGCCAGAAGCCCGGAGCCGATATTGCCGATAAACATG
>CAYRPR010000540.1:0-2030 GCA_964425945.1 uncultured Verrucomicrobiota bacterium
TAGGGGGTCATGATAAGATGCCCCGGCCGCGTGGTGTTGGCATCGAAGACTTCGAGGACGTTGTTGCCCCATCCTTCGGTCTCGTAGATCCGCAACCAATGGGCGAGTGACCCGTCGTCGTCGAACTCATCGCTCAGGATCGTCAGGTCATCAAAGGCTGGGACGGACACGGCGACTGCGGCCAGAGATAGAATGGCGATCAGTCTGTTGCGTGCGGCATGCATTTTCACCCCGGGTTCCAATCCTCCTTTGGATTGAGCCAGTCTACACCGCGCAACGGTGAATTGCCAACCTCAGATGATTATTGTATGGCATAAGACTCGTCATGGATCTCCTTGTCATAAGTATGGCGGCGTTTTTCGTCAGCATCCTGACCTTTTTCTCGGGATTTGGTCTCGGGACGCTCTTGTTGCCGGCCTTTGCCCTGTTCCTCCCGGTGGAGCTGGCCGTGGCGGCGACGGCCGTCGTTCATCTGGCCAATAACCTGTTCAAGGCTTCGCTGGTCGGCAAACACGCGGACTGGCCGGTGCTGTTGCGTTTCATCGTGCCGGCGGCGGTGTTTGCCGTTCTTGGCGCGTGGTTGCTGGTTCGCATGGCGGAATGGCCGCCGCTGTACAGTTATCTGCTGGGCGGGCGCGAATTCACGATCACGACCGTGAAACTGGTCATTGCGGTCCTGATGATTGTGTTCGCATTGTTTGATCTGATTCCCGCGATGGGGCGGTTCGCGTTTCCCAGGAACTGGATTCCGCTCGGCGGCGCGCTTTCCGGCTTTGTCGGCGGTTTGAGCGGACATCAGGGTGCGCTTCGCGCAGCGGTACTGCTTCGGCTGGGCTTGTCCAAGGAGGCGTTCATCGGGACCTCGGTGCTCGGGGCCGTGACGGTGGACATCTTCCGCCTCACCGTGTACGGCATGTCCTTTCTCGGGGAGGCGGTATCGGGTTGGTCCTCGGACGGGCTGGGCCGGATGGTTGCCGTCGGCATTATCGCGGCGTTTGCCGGGACGTTTGTCGGCAACCGGCTCTTGCCCAAGATCACATTGAAGGGCCTGCATGTCCTGATCGGGTGGATGATTTTGATCCTGGCGCTGGCCCTGGGCGCTGGCCTGATCTGATCCGGGAGCGCATTCGCATGACCACCTATAACGTATCACGAGGCGATCGACCGGTCGATGACTCGGCCTGGTTCGGTCCGGACGCGCTGGAGTTGGCTCATTTTCAGGATCGCGGCAGTGATCACCGGCCGCGGACCCGCGTTCTGCTGTATGCGGGCGAGGAGTTTCTGCATCTGCATTTCCGCGTGGAGGACCAATATGTGCGCGCCGCGCATCGGAATTATCAGGATCCGGTCTGCGAGGACAGTTGCGTGGAGTTCTTCGTCCAACCGAAACCGGACCGGGGCCACTTCAATTTCGAGATGAATGCGGGCGGATGTCTGTTGCTGTACTACATAACCGACGCCACGCGCACGCCGGACGGTTTCAAGAAGTTCGTCAAGGTGCCGTGGGAATGGGCGAAGGATGTGCGGATCCGGTCCTCTCTGCCGTTGGTTGTTGAACCGGAGATGTCGGAGCCGGTTACATGGACGTTGTCCTGTGATATTCCCGTCAGCTTGCTGGAGCACTATGTCGGGCCCTTGCGCCCGCTCGCGGGTCAGGCCTGGCGCGCGAATTTCTTCAAGTGCGGCGACAAGACGTCGCATCCGCACTGGGCCATGTGGTCGCCGGTTCGGGAAGGATGGTCATTCCACCAGCCCGTTTACTTCGGCGAACTGCGCTTCGCCCGGTGATTCCGTCACCATAATACGAGATCGGGATACCGGTCGCTGATGATCCCAGTCCAACTCGAGAGTGCGAAGCCAGAGATCGCCGGTGACCGGCACACAATATTCTCCGTATCCAGCCGTTATAGGATCAGACACGAATCGATACGGAGGGCGATGATGCATGTGGACGGACTCATGATGGGCGTTGCCTGGGTGCTTGGCTGCAGCACGGTGTGGGGTGCGGCGGGGGCTTATACGGTTGTGGA
>CAYRPR010000541.1:0-2030 GCA_964425945.1 uncultured Verrucomicrobiota bacterium
GATCCGTATGATCGATGAAGTGCTGAATGATGTCCGCGCCGCGTTTCTTCCGGCGCACGAGGTGATGCAGTCGCAAGCGATTGACCGAGACCACGCCTGTCTCCATGCCGGAGTAGAACGCACTGCCGATCAGGCATAGGACCAGCAGGATGAGCTCCACCGAGGTGGTCATGGTTCCTGCTCCTCCTCGTCGGTGTCGATCTTCTCCAGTCGAACGAGGGTGATCCGGTTCTTGCGCATCTGCTGGACGATGGCGCGGCATCCCTGGGCCAGGACCACGTCGTCGGGACGGGGCAAGCGCTCGGCCTGCGCCGCGATCCAGCCCGCGATGCGATCCGCTCCTTCGGCCTCGAGCTTCAGGCCGAGCGCCTCATTGATGTCCTCCAGGCTGACCTGCCCGTCCACAATCCAGCGATTGGGACCGGTGGATTCAAAAAGCAGCTTGTGCTCGGCATGCTCGTCATCGATTTCGCCCGTGATTTCCTCCAGTATATCGCCGCGCGTCACAAGGCCCGCCGTGCCGCCGTATTCATCCACCACGATCGCCGCCCGCCGGCGTTCCCGAAGCAACTGGCTCAGCAGTTTGTCCAGCGGACAGGATTCCGGGATGAAGAGCGGAGCTATCCACGCGGCCTGCACCCGATGATGAGGATCCAAGAGATACTGCCGGACATCGAGAAAGCCCTCCACGCGATCGATGGTGCCGCGGTACAGCACCAGTTGACGCACCTTGGAACGAAGCGCCAGGGCATCCAGATCCTGTTCGCGGTTATTCAGGTCGACGCCCTGGATATCCACGCGCGGCATCATCACATCCCGCGCGCGGCGATCTTCGAGTCCGATGATGCCCTTGACCATGACGCGCTCGTCCCGGTCGAGGATGCCCTTCTCCTGGCTCAACTCGACGACGGTTTCGAATTCCTCCTCCGTCAGGGTGCGTCCCCGCACGCGGAACCCGTGGGCAAATGTTTCGGTGATTTTTTCGAGGCCGATCCGGATCGGCGTCAGCAGCGCCATGATCACCGCGATTGGCGGCGCGTACCAGGTCGCGAGCTTCTCGGGCCAAAGCAGGGCGACGCGTTTGGGCGCCACCTCGCCGAGCACGAGCAGGATGAACGTCATGACCACAATGGCCACCTCTTCGCCGTAACCGGGCACCAGCGTCTCGGCGATGGCGAATCCCAGCACCGACAGGCCGACATTGACAACCGTATTGCCGATCAGGATCGTCGACAACAGGCGGGTGGGCGTATGCAGGATGTGTTTGACCCGTTCCGCGGCGGACGCATGGACCTGCGACAAGCGATGCAGTTGAATCGGGTTGAGCGAGAAATAGGCCACTTCCGCGCTTGAGAAGAACGCGGAAATCAGAATGAGTACGGCAAAGGCGATGAACTGAATGAGGAGGAGCGTGGTCATGGATGACCCGGTCGAGTTGCGTATATGCCGTCGTTATCGCTCATGAATGCGGCCGTGCGCTTGCATGCGTCCGTATTTTCTGTTTAAAGATCCGTATGAAGAAAATCTCGCTACGAACCAGACAACGGACACAGTTTATCGACATTACCGAAGAAGTCCAGAGCACCGTCGCCGAGTGGGGTTTGCGGGACGGCGCGGTGATGGTCTATGTGCCGCATACCACGGCGGGCGTAACGATCAATGAGCACGCGGATCCGGACGTCATGGCGGACATGGAAACGGTTCTGGATGATCTGGTCCCGTGGAAGGGGCCGTACCGCCACGCGGAAGGGAACACGGCGGCCCACGTAAAATCCGCATTCATGGGCACTTCGGCCCATCTATTTGTCCGTGGAGGGCGACTGCAGTTGGGGACCTGGCAGGGGGTGTTCTTCTGCGAGTTCGATGGTCCGCGAACGCGGCAGGTCTGGATCGGTCCCGGATCGTAACGAGCGCGCGACCGGTCGGCGAAAGATGATTGCGCGCCGCCGCCGACCTGCGATACAAAGGCCATCGGGACATGAAGCGTACGGGATCATATATTGCGGCGGCCCTCCTGCTTATCTTCGGGC
>CAYRPR010000542.1:0-246 GCA_964425945.1 uncultured Verrucomicrobiota bacterium
AACGATCTCGGAAACATCTTCGGCCTGTACGATCGTCGCAACGCCTACCAGGCCGGCCCTCGCAACTCGCTCACGACGTTCGGGCAGGACGGCGGTTTCGCGATCAGCTATTCCGGTTCGCTGATCGACAACGTCCGTCAACTCGGCGGTGGCGGACACCTGGGTTACCATGGCGGATGGTGGGATGGAAACCGCGAGGCGCGCGGGTGGTTTACGCCGTCCGGCAGTCGTCGCATGGACCTCGTC
>CAYRPR010000542.1:256-2022 GCA_964425945.1 uncultured Verrucomicrobiota bacterium
GTGTTTCGCAAGGAGCTGCAGATATTCAAGCAGGCCTGGTGGAAGGCGTGGAACGGCAACGCCGACCTGAGCGATCATTCCAAGGGCTTCTTCCCGACGGAAATGGCTTATACGCGCGACCTGATCGACGTGCTGGTGGACGAAGGCTACGAGTGGGTCATCGTCGCCAGTCATCACATCAGCCGCACCTCGCCGAGCTACAACAACGTGGCGAATCCCGAAGGTTCCTACAACATCTTCTCCAGCCCGCCGAACAAGGCGGACCAGTTGGGTCCGGTCCTGAACGACGGCTGGTGGTACAGCGAGCCCAATCCCGGCAATGCGGCCTGGAACGTGTCGCCGTACGCGTATCAGTTGCACCGCGTCAAGTACGTCAATCCGGAAACCGGCGCGGAGAAGAGCATGATCGCCGTGCCGTCCGATGACGTGCTGAGCTATCGGTACGGCTATGCGAACGAGGGGATCGGCAAGATCGGATCGTTCATCTCCCCGCATGCGAGTAATCCAAGCCGGCCGGTCCTGGTGATGCCGTCGACCGACGGCGACAATGCGTGGGGTGGCGGATCCAGTTCGTGGATGGAGGCCACGCCCCAGCTGTTCAACGAGTCGGCCAACGCGGGGTACCAGATCACGACCGTACAGGATTTCGTCAACGAGCATGGCGCGGCGGCCCCCTACGCGCACATCGAGGACGGCGCGTGGATTTTCCCCGAGATGGATTACGGGTCGCCGTACTTCCTGAAGTGGATCGAGCCGCCGGTGCAGAACGCCTATGCCGGCGCCACGAACACGTATCCGGGGACTGTGATCGACATGGAGACCCCGGGATTCGCCCTGAAGTTCTACAGTTACGCGCCGCTCATGGCCGGCGCGAACTGGGTGATCACCGCGGAACAGATATGGAAGGACAACGGCGGAGACGTGGAGCCGTGGAGAATCCAGGCGCCGTACGACTGGAACGGGTCCTGGACCAGCCCCAATGTCGTGGAACTGGCGTGGCACATCTACCTGAAGGGCCTCGATTCCGGCTTCAACTACTACGGCGGTCTCGGCAACGACGACGAGGTGAAGCCGAGCCTCGCGACGCGCCGCGCGATCGAAAAACTGCAATCCTATCTGCCGCCGCGCCTCGCGGACGATCGCACGGCGCCGACCGTGCTCAAGCCCCAGCGCTTCCCGTATAATCCCGGCGCCTACACCATGGGCTGGTTCAACCACATCCCGGGCGGTGACACACGCTTCCTCAAGAAGATGCCGTCGGAATTCTACATCTGGACGCACGCCTACGACGTGTCCGGCATCACCACCGTGAACCTGAAAATCCGCAAGGACCACGACGGCGTCCGCTCGCTGGCCAACAATCATAATGTGACCTACGCGGGCGGAAGCGATGTCGGCTCATGGGCGACCATTCCGATGAACAAGCGGACATTGCCGAAGGATCGCGCGACATTGAACGCAATGGCCGCGAACGGCCAGATCGATTACTTCATCACCTCACCCGAAATCGCGGACTACTATTTCGTCAGGATCACGGACAACAACCTGCCCGACTTCCGCGGCAACCTGTTCGACTACTACATCGAGGCTGTCGATACGCGCGGCAACACGAACCGCACGGAAATCCAGCACGTCTGGGTTGAGGACGACGGACAGGGCGGCGCTTTTTCCTCGGTGCAGTTCTCCGCCGATCCGCGCGATTGCGCGCCGCTGGTCGTGACGTTCAACGCCGAGGGCGGTGACCTCGAGGATGTCGGCCCGGTGCA
>CAYRPR010000543.1:0-2020 GCA_964425945.1 uncultured Verrucomicrobiota bacterium
AGCCGCTTAACCCGGCCCGGAAATACATCATCAAGCACAACAGCCACACGGCCCGCTGCATGTTCAAACGCATTCATCACCGGGTGGACATCGATACGCTCGAAGAGATCCCCGATGCGACGGCGCTGGAACTGAACGAGATCGGGCGGGTCGCGATCAAGACCACCACCCCGCTGACCTTCGATCCCTACGAGCGCAACCGGCAGACCGGCGGGTTCATCATCATCGATGAGGTGACCCACCTGACCGTGGGCGCCGGCATGATCTGCGAACCGGAAAAAGAAGTACCCAAACCGGAGTTCGAAGGTTATATGATCTGACGCGCGCGGTTCACAGTTTACGGTTGACTGTGAACCGTGAACCGCGAACCGTGAACCGCATGACACAACGCCACACATCGTTTCCCCTGTCCTTCGTCGTGACCGGCAAACATCTCCTGCTGGCCGGCGGCGGAGCGCTGGGTGAACAAAGGCTGGACATGGCCCTCCGCTTTGACTGGGCGCGGATCACGATGACGGCCGACCACGTCACGGACTCCCTAAGGGCGCTGGCCGAATCCGACCCGCGCGTCACCCTGCACGAGCGCGCCCCGACCGAGACGGATGTCGAGACGGCGGATATGGTCATCGAAAACACAACGGACCGGATGTTGGCCGCGCGACTTGCGCAATGGTGCCGGCCCCGGAAAATTCCATTGAACGCAATGGACAAGCTGGAGTTCTGCGATGTATATTATCCCGCGTTGATCTTACGGGGCTCGCTGATTATCGCGATCACCAGTAGTGGAGAGGCCCCCGCGCTGACATCGACCTTGCGCAAGTTGCTGGAAGCCCGGATCGGTCCCGGATGGTGCAACGCCGCCCTCCTGCTGTCCGACCTGCGACGGCAACTGCCGAAAAACCAGGCGCGGATGGATTTACTGAAGTCGCTGGCGCAGGATGAACGCCTGCTGGACTACATCGGCGAGAACAACATCGGGGGCATGCGAAAGTTGATTGAAGATGCAGTTCGTCGGTTACCAACTTGAAATTGACCGCCCGGAACACCGCGCCGATGCCGTGGCGACCCTTCGCCGGAACGGACGCCCCGTCCTGATCCTGGATACCTGTCAACGGCTCGAATGCTACGGCTTCACCGACTTGTCCGTGGACACTTATGCCCCGTCGCAGAAATGGACGGACATGGTGGCCTTCGAGCGATTGGCCCGTATCGCCGCCGGGCTGGAGAGCCGCATTCTCGGCGAGCTGGAGATTCTCGGTCAAACCCGCAACGCCTATAAGGAATTTCAGGCGTTGGGCGGCAAGGACGTATCCCGACTGGATCGGATCTTTCAGGACGCCCTCGCGCTCGCGCGCAAGGCGCGGCGCGAAAGCGGCATCGACCGCAATCTCACGTCACTGTCGGCCCTGGCCGCGCGCGAACTGCTCGCGCAGGTCGAACCCGGCGCGCCCGTGGCCGTCGTTGGTTCCGGTTCGATGGCCGGAAGCGTCGCGCGCTACCTCGGCAAACGCGGCCAGTCGCCGGTCCGCGTCACCAGCCGATGCCCCGAACGCGCGGTCAGCCTCGCCATGGAAATCGGCGGTTTCGGAGCGGGCCTGGACGAACTCACCCACCTCCTGGACGGTGCGGCCGGAGTCATTACCGCGACGGCGGCCCCCCACCCCGTTGTCTATGCGCACCACCTTTCGTCCGCGCAATTTCCGCTGACCATCGTCGATCTCGGCGTTCCTCCGGATTGTCACGATGAAATCCACGGCATGACGAACGTGCGATATGTCGGCCTGGAAGCCATCGAGGCGAAAGCGCACATCAATACACAGGAACGGCGTGCTCGCGCGGAAACGGCGTCTCGTATCATCCGGGATGGAGCGATCGAGTGGTTCCGAACACGCTGATCATTGCGTCGCGAAAAAGCCCGCTGGCCCTGATCCAAACCCAGGAAGCCCTGCAGGCGATCCGACCGCATTTCCCCGCGAATCAATCCTTCGACGTGGCGGCGATGGAAGCGCCCGGCGACCTG
>CAYRPR010000544.1:0-2020 GCA_964425945.1 uncultured Verrucomicrobiota bacterium
TATGCCTTCTCGCGCGACTACAACCTGGCGCGGGGGCACATCTACTCCGTCGACGACGTTCGTCAAACACTCCGCACCGGAGCGCCCATGAACAAGGGCGACGGGCCAATGCCCGCCACCTGCTGGACCTGCAAAAGTCCGGACGTGGCCCGTCTGATGCGGGATCACGGCCCGGACGGCTTCTACAAGCAGATGCTCTCCGATCTCGGGCACGAGATCATCAACCCCATCAGTTGCGCCAGTTGCCATGATCCCGATACGATGAATCTGCGGATCACGCTCCCCGCCCTGGCGGAAACGTTCCAGCGGCTCGGTAAGGATGTGAACCAATCCACGCATCAGCAAATGCGCTCCCTCGCCTGCGCGCAATGTCATGTGGAATACTACTTCGGCAAGGAGAACTACCTGATCTTCCCGTGGGACAAGGGCATGCGCGCGGAGGATATGGCGGAGTACTATGATGAGATCGGATTCCGCGACTGGGTGCACCCGCTGAGCAAGGCGCCTATGATCAAGGCCCAGCATCCGGACTATGAAGTGTTCACCACGGGAATTCACTACCAGCGCGGCGTCGCCTGCGCGGATTGCCATATGCCCTACACGACCGAAGGCGGGCAGAAATTCACGGATCATCGAATCCAGAGCCCGCTCAACAACATCGCGAACGCCTGCCAGACCTGTCACCGCCAGAGCGAAGCCGAACTGATCAAGAACGTCTATGACCGTCAGGATATGGTCAAGGAACTGCGGACCAAGCTGGAAGACGTCCTGGTCACAACCCACCTCGAGGCGGAATTTGCCTGGAAACTGGGCGCGACGGAGGAGCAGATGCAGAATGCCCTGCACAAGATCCGCCACGCGCAGTGGCGCTGGGACTATGCGGCCGCCACGCACGGCGGATCGTTCCACGCGCCGCTCGAACTGTCGCGGACCATCGGCGACGGGCTGATTCTCGCGCACGAGGCCCGGCGCGAAATCACAGCGGTACTGGTACAGCTCGGACATACGGAGCCTGTCCCCATGCCCGATGTCTCCACCAAGGCCAAGGCGCAGGAATACGTCGGCATTGATATTGAAAAATGGAAAGCCGACAAACAGCGTTTCCTCGACGAGGTCGTGCCGAAGTGGCTGGCGGAAGCCGATGAGCGGTATGAACTATGGGATCAGCGCCGCACGGATCCGGACCACAAAGGGTCGTATCTGTTCGATTGAAGCCGTGGAACCGAGCGCATTATATGGCGTTCAAAGCGGCGGGACGCCGCTTCCACGTTGATTCCCGGACAACCGCAGAGGGTAGAAGCGGCGTCCCGCCGCTTTCACACACCTACAGACTCAGATCCCCGATGATCTTGAACGAATGGCCGTCGCGTTTGACGCGCAGGTCGCGGCCCGGAAACGCCTCGAGCAGTTTTTCGCGCAGCCGCGTCACGATCTCCTCTTCGATCTCTTCCATCATATCGGCCGGGATACGGGCCAGCGTGGAGAGACGGATAGAGACCACGTATCCTCGCCCATGCTCGGAACCGAATCCCGCGCTGAACGCGGCGCCGACATTAAACAAACCGTCCGCCGACGGATCGGCGGTCTTACCCCGCTCGGCGCGACGGGGATGCAACGGATACTTCTCGCCATCCCGATCCTCCATCTCATGATCAATCTCGTCAAAGACCGATTTGAGACGTTTTTCCCATTCGACAACTTTTGGATCACGAAATGCCATGGCCAATATCTACACCATGGCTTCGGAGAAGGTCGAGCGATTCCGAGCGACAAGGCTTACGACAAAGCTCGCGACAAAGATACTCCGGAATATCACTCTTCCTCATCCATGCCGTACGGTTCATGCTCCTCCGCCGCCTTCAAAAAAGGGCGGGAATCGCTCCGCACGGGATAGATGATGGGCGAGGGACCGGCACTGCCCGCCGCGGCGGGTTCCGTCCCGAAATACCGATTCAGATGATCCGTTTCCTCGTCGAGATACTCATGACGCGGATCCAGCGGATGCCGAAGTGGAGGCCCC
>CAYRPR010000545.1:0-2019 GCA_964425945.1 uncultured Verrucomicrobiota bacterium
CGATCTCGTCGTCGCCGGCGCCTACGGACACAGCCACATACGGGAAATGATACTCGGCAGCACCACCCTGCACCTGATTACGCATTCCGACATACCCGTGATGCTGGTCCGATAAGATTTCAGGTTTCGGGTTTCAGTGTTCAGTCCGGCCTCTGACCAGGGTCAGGTTATTCGTGCATGTGAAATGCATCGGGTCGTTCCTGCGGCTGGTCCCGATCCCGACCGCGAAGCGCGTCGGGAGTCGGAACCCAGCCGCGCTCCGAAGCCCCGCGTGGTCAACCTCTTGGAGCGCCCCGCACGTGCGGACCAGGCGGTACGCCCATATGCCCAGTTTCGCAGACAAGGCTTCCAATGATTGGAAAAAGCATATAAGAATGTTTCCAATGATTGGAACTGCCGCCTGAACACTGAACACTGAAACCCTTGGAATTGATCGTCATAGCTTCAATCCTGCTCATCGCCCTGCTCGCGACGGCGTGGTGGATTCGCACATCGGTGCTCGACGCGGTGAACCGGCCGCGCGACGACCAGGCGATGATCCTCCTGCAGAACCAGGTCAACGAGCTCGGCGCCCGCGTGGACGCGCGACTGCACTCGGCATCCGAGGTGATTCAGGGCGTCAGTTCCCAGTTGGGCCAGCTCGGCGAAGCATCCAAGCGCATCTTCGACCTCGGCAAGGACATCTCGAGCCTCCAGGAAATTCTGCGGGCGCCCAAACTGCGCGGCGGCCTCGGCGAACTGTTCCTCGGCGACCTCCTCGGACAGATCCTGCCCCCGGACCATTACCGGATGCAGTTTGTGTTCAAGGGCGGCGAGGCGGTCGACGCCGTCATCCGCCTCAAGACCGGGATGGTCCCGGTCGATGCCAAGTTCCCGCTCGAGAATTTCCGGCGCATCGCGCAGGAGGGTCCGGACGAGGAGCGGGCCGCGGCCCGCAAAATCTTCGTCCGCGACGTGAAGAAGCACATCGACGCCATCGCGCAGAAATACATCCGCACCGACGAGGGCACGTTTGATTTCGCGCTGATGTACATCCCGGCCGAGAACGTGTACTACGAGATCATTCTCAAGGACGACGGATCGGGCGGCGAACTGGCGCTGTTCAACTACGCCCTGGCCAAGCGCGTGATTCCGGTCTCTCCGAACAGTTTTTACGCCTATCTCCAGACGATCCTGCTGGGCCTGAAGGGCATGCGTGTCGAGGAGAGCGCACGCGACATGATCAACCATATCGCCCGGCTCAAGAAGGAATTCGAACGGTTCGACGAGGCGTTCCGGTTGATCGGCACGCATCTCGACCGGTCCGCCAAACAGTATCGCGAGGCGGAGGGCCGGCTGGGCAAGATCACGGACAAAATGGAACAGATCGACGGCATCGCTCAACCGTCACCGGCGCTGGACGGGCATCGCGATTCTTGACCGCAGACGCAATACTTGGTTTAACCCGGATCCACATGGGAACGCACATCATAGCCGTGGCCAATCAGAAGGGGGGCGTGGGCAAGACCACTACCTCCATCAATCTCGCGGCCTGCCTGACCGAACGCAAGCAAAGCGTTCTGTTGATCGACGTCGATCCGCAGGCGAACGCGACCAGCGGGCTCGGGATCGACAAGAAGGAGGGCCACAGCGTCTATCCGGTCCTGATCGGCAATGGCGTGCTGGCGGATTATATCATCCCCTCCCGTTACAAGCGGCTCGATCTCGTGCCGTCCGAAGTGGACCTGGCGGGCGCCGAGGTCGATATCGCCCGCACGGAAAACTATCTGCACCCGCTCATGAACGCGTTGGCGCCGGTGGCGCAGGCCAACACCTATGACGTGATCATCGTCGACTGTCCGCCTTCGCTCGGGATCCTGACGATGAACGCGCTGACCGCCGCCGATTCTCTGCTCATCCCGATCCAATGCGAATACTATGCGCTGGAAGGATTGAGCGTGATGGTGCAGTTGGTTCAGAAACTCCGCGACAGCGGGGTGAATCCCCGGCTCGAGATCGAGGGCATCGTCATGACGATGT
>CAYRPR010000546.1:0-2017 GCA_964425945.1 uncultured Verrucomicrobiota bacterium
ATGATCGCATCCCCCGTGGTTCGCGCCGAAACGCTGAATTTCTCCGAGGAAGGGGTCAAGCACGCGCTGCGCCACCTGTTGATTCCCTGGTGGAACGCATACAGTTTCTTTGTGACGTACGCTCGCATCGACCAGTGGTCCCCGGATAAAGGCGCGCAAGTGCCCCGCGAGAATGTGCTGG
This sequence comes from uncultured Verrucomicrobiota bacterium, assembly GCA_964425945.1. Classification (GTDB taxonomy): domain Bacteria; phylum Verrucomicrobiota; class Kiritimatiellia; order SLAD01; family SLAD01; genus CAYRPR01. The sequence continues at coordinate 182 of CAYRPR010000546.1, forward strand.
ATCGGTGGATCATCAGTTCGTTGGAGCGCCTGAACCATGAAGTGGTGACCGCGATGGATGTCTATGATCTGCAGTTGGCGGTGCGGCCGTTCGTGCGGTTCATCGAAGATCTGACCAACTGGTACATCCGCCGCAGTCGGCGCCGGTTCTGGAAGAGTACGGATGACGCGGACAAGAGTCAGGCCTACGCCACACTGTATGAAGTGCTGGTCCGGCTATCCCAGATCGCGGCGCCGTTTGTTCCCTTTGTCAGCGAGGCGATCTACCGGAACCTGCGCTCAGACGATATGCCCGAATCGGTACATCTATGCGATTTCCCGTTGGGCAATGAGGGCGCGCGCGACCATGCCCTGGAGCAGGAGATGGATACGGTAATTTCCATCGTGAGCATGGGGCGCCTGTTGCGCTCACAGTACAACATTAAGGTCCGACAGCCTTTGCAGGGTATCCATGTCGTGTGCCGGGATGCGGACGTACTGGCCCGTCTCGACGCCTATAAGGACGTTATCGCCGAGGAGCTGAATGTGCATGAAGTCTGGTTCGGCGATCGGGAATCGGATTTGGCGGTTCTGAAACCCAAACCGAACTTCAGCCGGCTCGGCCCACGTCTGGGCCGCGTCGTGAAGAAGGCGAGCGGAGCGATCGGGCAACTGTCCGGGGACGAACTCGAATCGCTGCTGGCCGGCGGCACTGTGACTATTACGCTGGATGAACAGTCTCACGAACTGACGGCCGGCGATCTTGTGATCGATCGGATTCCCAAAGCCGATATGGCCGTGGCGTCGGAAGGGCCGATCGTGGTCGGGCTGGAATTGAATCTTACGCCGGACCTGATTCAGGAGGGACTGGCCCGCGAATTCGTCAACAAGGTGCAGAACATGCGCAAGACCGCCGACTTCGATGTGACCCAGCGGATACGCGTGACGTATGTCGCCGACGCGGATGTGCAGGCCGCGGTGCATCAACATGCCGCCCACATCGCAAACGAAATCCTGTCGGTGGAGTGCAAGCCCGTGCCGGACCTGGAGGGGCAGGGGACGGACTGGGATTTGAACGGTCATGCCTGCGCCATTCGGGTCGAGCCGGTGTGAGCGGACCGACACCGGCTGAAGCCGGTACTCCAAACGCGCGGTCCCGAGGATGGGCGCCTTGTTCTTCCCTGTGCCGTATGGCGTTCCGCCTTCAGACGGAATAGAAATCGTCTCTGTTTTGCTTGCACCCCATCGCGTGGCCTGTATGGTAGCTTCAATCAGCGGAAATCCGAACCATGCGTATTGAAGTCGATGGTAAAGTAGTGGATGTGCCGGTGGGCAATATCCTGGCCATTCTGGTGGCCGTGGCGATTGTCCTGAGCGGCCTGACGTTGCTGTACCAGGTCGGCCCCGAAGAGGAGGGCCTGGTGCTTCGCTTCGGCAAACACATCAAGACCGCCGAGCCGGGCCTTCATGTCAAGTTGCCGTTCGGCATCGACCGCGTGATCAAGGTCCCGACGCGCATCGTGGACGTGGAAGCGTTCGGCTACCGCGTCGGTCACGGTGGCGCCTACTCAACGTCGGGCTATAAGGACGAGAACTCCATGCTGACCGGCGACCTCAACATCGTTCTGGCCGGTTGGGATGTCCAGTTCAGCCGCGTCAATTCCCGCGATTACGTCTTTAATGTTCGCGAACCGATCAACACTCTGCGCGACATTTCCCAGTCCGTCATGCGCGAGGTCATGGGCGACCGTGCGAGCATTCTCATCCTGACCGTTGGCCGTCCCGATATTCAGCGCCGCGTCCGCGAGCTGATTCAGCGTCAATGCGATCAGTTCGGCATGGGGATCCAGATCAACGA
>CAYRPR010000547.1:0-2004 GCA_964425945.1 uncultured Verrucomicrobiota bacterium
GGTGCGTGTGGTCGAGCGGCGTCGCGGCATACCGATCAGCCTGGCCTGCCTCTACATCCTGACCGGCCATCGGCTGGGGCTGGACATCGAAGGCTGCAACTACCCCGGCCATTTCCTCGCCCGGATCAACATCAACAAGACGCCCTTCGTCGTGGATTGTTTCCATGGCGGTCAGGTATTCGACCTGGACAATGCCCCCGGCATGACGCCCGAGGTATCGCCGTCCCTGCGCCGAATGATCCGCATGCCGCCGGACGCCGATACCATTCTGCATCGTGTCCTGCGCAACCTCGCTCGCGCGTACGAGGAACAGGGCGATGCCGCCAACCGCGATTTCATGCTGGAATTGCTGAAGACATGACGCGGCCTGCGATAATCAGCAAACGATCACGGGCTCATGGCTCAACAGGGCATCGGCTTCGTGAAACGATTTCGGCGATCCGATATGCAGGGTGCCACCTTGAACCGGATACGCGTGCACGGGTATTCGTCGCGCCACATATCCGATGAAATGGCCGATGGCGTCCGTGTCCGGCGCCTCTTGCATAAACGGGTGAATGAGACCCAGCGCCTCGGCGGTGAGGAAGTACAGCGCCGGACAGACCCAATGCGACGCGGGCCTGTCCGATTTCTCCTCCAGATCCACAACCCGGTTCCCCTCTCCCAGTCGCAACACGCCTCGCTCGCGCAGGCGCTTCGGATCGTTTTCCGGCAAGGCCAGAATCAACGGCAAGCCCGCATCGAGGAACCGTCGCCACACCGGCTCCAGAGAGAAACGCAGGATATTGTCTCCGGACGCCACAAACGCCCGATCCGGAACGCCCGCCGCGTCGAGAGCGAAGGCCAGATCGCGCGCGGCGCCGAGCCGCGAGTGGTTGTCCGTCGCGCCGTCGTCATGCAAATGCATCCGCCCGCCGATGGCCCTGTGGGCGGCGGTCCACTCGCGTATCCATGCGCGGTAGCGCGGCGCATGTGTCCGGTTGCTCACCACGTGTATGGAATCCAGTTCCGGTAAATGGATCAACTGATCCAGCAGATAATCCAGAACGGGACGGCCCGCGACGCGTAACAGCGGTTTGGGACAGTCGTGCGTCAACGGGGCCAGCCGCGTACCGAATCCCGCGCAGAGCAGAATCACTTTCATAACACCCTCAAACCATCCTCGAAGCGCGCAAGATAGACAGCGGCCTTTCCGCGCAGGTCCGGATAGGCCGCCAGGTACTCCTCCACCACGCGGGCCGCGACGGATTCCGCCTCGCGCGCGCGGACGAGGCCCACAACACAGCCGCCGTACCCCCCGCCCATGAACCGGCTACCATGCACGCCTTCGCACCCGCTCACGATTTCCTGGAGCCGCTTCAGCGGTTCGCTTCCGCATTCATATTGGTGAACCGAACTGTGAAACGTCTGTTTCATGGCCTCGCCGAACCGGTCCAGATCGCCCTCCCGCCATGCCGCACAACCCTCCCGCACCCGACGGCATTCGCCGAAGTAATGCGCCGCCCGGCGCGCGGACGACGGCGACAATCGCTGGCGGTACCGCTCATATACGGATTCGGGGATGTCGGATAATATCTCAGCCGGCGCGAGCCCGGCGAGCCGGCCCAGCTCACGCGCCGCGTCGCGGCATTCCCGCACCCGATCATTGAAACCGGATGCGGTCAACTCCCGCGTCTGACCGGAAAACGCGATCAGCACACGCATCTCGTTCGCGGCCGGCGGGTCCGGAATGTACTCGTAACTCCGGTCGCGCGTGTTCAGGTGCAGCAGCGCGTCACGCCGGGCCAACACAATGGCGGCGGGATCCAGTATGCCGTTGGCCAGGCCGAGATACTCGTTTTCGATGCACCGATCCAGTTCGATCAACGGGTCCGGCCCGAGATGAAGGTCATTGGCGCGGGCCAGAGCCAGCAGACAGGCCAAACCCACGGATGCGGAGGAACTCAGACCACCGCCGGGCAGGTCGCCCCCCACCGCGCCGATAAAGCCGGACCGGATTGCGCC
>CAYRPR010000548.1:0-1994 GCA_964425945.1 uncultured Verrucomicrobiota bacterium
TGCGCGACAAATGAAACCGTTCCCTCAAACGCCTGGTTGTCCAGAATACTGATGGTGAAGGGTATGGTTTGCCCTTGCCGGATGGCGCCGATATCGCGTTCCGGCACGTCCACGATCAGCTTGACGGGATCGTCCACCAGCAACTCGAGCACGGCGACGCCCTCGGCCGCGAATTCGCCGACTTCGACATAGCGATTGTTCAGCACGCCGTCCGCCGGACTGCGCACCTCGCATTGGGACACGTGTACGCGGGCTTCTTCGAGTTGCGCGCGCGCGCGGTCGTGACGGGTGCGGACCGCATCGAATTCACTCGTCGAGACGGCGCCGGTCCGGGACAGTTCGGTCCAGCGCTTGAAGTCCTTTTCCGCCTCGCGCGCTTCGATCTCGGCCTGTTCCAGGATGGAGCGCCAGATCCGGTCATCGATACGCAGGAGGACCTGGCCCTTATCTACCCGATCGCCTTTGTCCGCCAGGATGTCGACGATGCGGCCGCCTTTATCCACCGCAAGACGCGAGCGCCAATCGGCCTCGATGCGACCGGGCAGTGGAATCGTATCGGCGATGGACCCGGATTCTACGATGGATACGTGGACGGGAAACGCCTTCTCAACCGGCGGTTCGAGTCCGCCGTCGTGTCGGCGCAGGGTCATGGATAGCGCGACGAAGATAATCAATACGATCGCCAGCGACCACATGACGATGCTGGAGACGGGTGGCTTCTTGAATGGGAGCGGGGTCATGGTTGTAGATCCTTGTTGTTAGCGGAACTCACTCCGACCCCGCTTGCGCGGGGCCGCCCGTCCGGGGAGGGGAGGTCATAGATTCTCCCCTCCTCCGGAGGGGTGCCCGCGGGGCGGGGTGGGTTCCATTGCGCTTGTTCATTCTGGATGGAAGGCAATTCGCGCAGGGCCGTGGCGTAGCGCAGGTCGGCGAGGGCCTGTTGATACGCCAGCAGGGCCCGGCTGTGATTCAGGCGCGCGTTGTTCAGCGCCAGGTTGCTGTCGGTGAAATCGAGGTGCGTGGCGAGGCCCTGATCATAGCGTACCGTGGCGATCTCCAGCGCGCGTTCGGCCAGCGCGACATTGTCGGCGGTGCCGCGCAGGGTCTCGCGGGCCTCCTCCAATACGCGCCAGACGCTCTCGATCTCGAGCGCGATGGCGCGGGTGAGGTCGTACAGGCGATCTTCCTCCTGGGTAACGTGAATCCGCTGCGCGGCGACCTCGGCACGCCGTTTGAATCCATCAAACAGGCTCCAGGTCAGGCGGACGCCGGCCGTCCATTCCCATTGCCAGCCTTCCTCGAAGAAGTTGCGCTGGCTGGGATCGGACCCGCCATAGGTGGCGAAGGCGCGGATTTCCGGAAAATAGTCGCTCCGCGCCACACGCACCTGATCCCTTGCTACAGCGATATTGGCCTCCGCCTGACGTATTTCCTGCCGATGGGACCGCCCATAGGCCTGTAACAGTTCCAGGTCCAGCGGCAGGGTTTCAACATCCAGCGACCCGCTGAGCGCAAAGTCTGTTTCATCCAGATAGATCATATCGCGGAAGGCGCGTCGCGCGATTTCGAGCGCGTTGCGCGCGGCGATCAATCTGGGCCGCTCATTGGCCAACGCGACCTGCGCGCTCAACCATTCGAACTCGGAGATGGTCTCGGCCCGAAACTTCTGGCGCGCTTGCGCTTCGAAGGATTCCAGTTGGCGCACGGACGCTTCCGCGACCTCGACTTCCTGTTGGCGGTAGAGCACCTCATAGAAGCCGCGTGTGATGCGGCGCGTGATATCGGATTCCGTCCGGTGGACCTCGAGCGTGGCCGCCTCGATGAAATTGGTCGCGATACGCAGGGCCGCGCGGATCGCGCCGCCGGAATAGAGCAGTTGTTCCGCGGTGGCCGAGGCCGCGTAGGTGTTCCGACTGCCGATCGGCTCCGGCATCTCCGGAAACGATATCACGTCGTCGAGCCGGGTGTAATTCGCGTTCAGGTCGAGCGAGGGC
>CAYRPR010000549.1:0-1994 GCA_964425945.1 uncultured Verrucomicrobiota bacterium
TCATTAACCATGCGCCCTTCACCCTCCATCCAGTACCTGTCCCTTGACGAAGCGCTGGAGATTCACCGGCGCCTGATCGAGGAATTCGGCGGGAAACCGGGCGTACGCGATGTCGGCCTGCTCGATACCGTGCTGTTTCGGCCCCGGTCAGGCCACTATGAGGACGTGGCGGAGATGGGCGCGGCCCTGTTCGAGTCCATGCTCGTAAATCGACCGTTCGTGGACGGCAATCGTCGCATGGCGTTCTTTACGACGGATGTCTTTCTGCGGATGAACGGATGGTGGCTGGACGTTGATCCCGGTGCGGCCTATGCCTTCATGGACCATATTCTCAAGGCCCGGATCTGCGATTTTAAGAACATCCTGCCGCGCATCCAGGCGTCGATGGAAACACTCTGAGCGCTCTTGTTTTCGCCGGCGCGCCGCGGCATACTCGCATCATGAAAACATACACGCTTATCCTGGCGCTGATTCTTGTCCCCGCGTCTGCTTTCAGCCAGCTTGCGGCCGATGATCCGATCCCGTCGCCGCTGATTTCCGAGCAGAATACGGTCCAATCGCTCGAAGCTTTGCAACGGGCACTGCGACTCAAGGAGGCCGAGCTGGCGGGATTACAGGAACAGATGGCGGCGTCGTTGGATGATATGACGCGGGATGAGTTGCGTCGTCAGATCGCTGAGTTGCGACAGGAGATCGACGAGCAGAGGCGGCAGTTCGAGAGTTTTGCGGTCAACATCGATCTGAGTCCCTTCAGTCCCGAAAAGGAGCCGAGCAAGTTCGACTGGCAGGAGAAAGTCGGGGAATTGCTTGAGCCGATCATGGCCGAGCTGGAAAGCGCCACGGCGGAATCGCGGGTGATCGGGCAACTGCGCGCACAGATCGAGGAAGTCGGTCAGAAACGGGATTTGTCTCAGAAGGCGGTGGAGAATCTCGACCGCATTCTGCAACAGCCGGCATCGCCGGAACTAACCGCGCGGCTAACCCAGCGGCGGGAAATCTGGGCGAGGACATTGGAGCAGGCGAACAACGAGTACACGGCGCTCGATCTCCAACTCCAGGGCCGGTTGGCCGCGCGTGAATCGGTGCTCGATCAAAGCACGAAATTCGTTCGCAACTTCTTCCGGACGCGCGGACTGAACCTGTTGCTGGGTATCGCGGCGTTCTGCGCGGTGTTCTTCGGATTTCGTTTAGCAGATTACGTGATCCGCCGTCTGCGGCGGGGCGCCGACAAGAAGAGCTTCGGATCGCGTCTGACGGCCCTGCTCTTCCATGTATTCAGCATTCTGGGCGGGCTGCTGGCGATGATGGCCGTGTTCAATCTCGTCGGCGACTGGTTCATGCTGGGCATTATCATCATCTTCCTGATTGGCGTGGCGTGGGCGAGCATCAACACGCTGCCCCAGCAGGTGGAGACCATCAAGCTGATGTTGAACATCGGCGCGGTCAAGGAAGGCGAGTTGCTCCTGTACGAAGGCATGATCTATCGCGTGGATTCGCTGGGTTTCTCGGCGCGACTGGTGAATCCCCTGCTGGATGGCGGGACACATGTTCTGCCGGTCAAGTTTCTCGTGGGCATGCATTCGCGTCGGGCGGGGGAGAAGGAGGCGTGGTTCCCGTGTCGCGCGGGGGATTGGGTCGAGCTGTCCGACGGGAAGATTGGCCAGGTCGCCAGCCAGACGCCCACGTCGGTGACGTTGACGGAGTTGGGCGGCGCGACGGTGGTGTATCCAACCGCGGAGTTCCTGTCGCTGAATCCGAAGTCGCTATCCTCCCGGTTCCGCATCGAGACGACGTTCGGCGTCGATTACCGGCATCAGGCTGTCTGTACGACGGAGATTCCCGCGAAGATGAAGGCGAAGTTGGAAGCCGAACTGGCGAAGCTGACCGAGCCGGAGAATGTGGTCGATATCAGCGTGCATTTTGCATCCGCGGGCGCCTCGTCATTGGATTATCAGGTGGCCGTGGATCTGAAGGGCGAGGCGGCGGAGCAAGCG
>CAYRPR010000550.1:0-1992 GCA_964425945.1 uncultured Verrucomicrobiota bacterium
TGTAAGAAACTCGCCGATGCGCTCGGCGATTTGCACGATGCCGATGTCGGTCTGGAGCGTATAACCTATGATATGATACCGCCGCCGCGCCGGCTGGCGCTTGAATTGCGCGCGCGGCGCCGGCACGCGGTCAGCGATTACCATGCCGCCTGGGATCGACTTACGGACCCCGGAAACATGGAACGATTCCGGCGCGCGCTGAAGAAGATGACCAAGGAGGGATGATATCCGATGAAACTGTACCTGGTCCGTCACGGTATTGCGGTGGATATCGGCGAACAGGGCATACGCCGGGATTTCGACCGGCCACTCTCGGCGGAGGGCCGTAAGAAAACCGCCGTGGCGGCCCTCGGACTGGCCGCGCTGAAGGTGAAACCGGACCGCCTGGGTACCAGTCCGCTGGTCCGGGCGCGCCAGACGGCCGGAATTTTCGCCGGGCACCTTGCACCCGGGCTGGAGATCGAATCCTGCGACGCCCTGCAACCGGGCGGGACGGTGTCGGGCCTCGTCAAGTGGTTGCGACAGGGCCGGGGTGTGGCCGTCATGGTGTTCGGGCATATGCCCGACCTGGCGTCGCTTACGGCGGAACTCATCGGAGCACCCGCGAATGCCGGGATCGAATTCAAGAAGGCGGGCGTGGCCTGCGTGAGCTTTGAGAAAGCGCCGGCGCCGGGGGCCGGAACCCTGGAATGGCTGCTTCAGCCGGGCCCGTTGCGGAATCTGGCGAAAAGCGGGCGATCGTGAATAACTTGTGGTACGCTTCGTCTAATCATCTGAACAGACCGAAACCTTTACTAGAAGGAAAGGGGATGGCTATGAAGAGGAACGTGTTGTCATGGGTTGCGGCCTTGACGGTCGGTGGGATGTTTACGCTCCAAAGCCCGGCCGGCGGCGTGGGCGATCTCGTGGTGCCGGGCGATCACCCGCACAAGTTCCGCGCGGAAATCGGCTACGATAACGTCCAGCGCGACGTCAAGATCACGTCGGAACGGCCCGAACTGAAATCCAAATTGGACGCGGACGCGTTCTTCCTGCGTCTGCAGACCGATCTCGGCCACTTCGCCCGCTTGGATTTCGATGTCGGCGCGCTCAGCGCCGCCGGCGGCGATTACCGGTTCATGGCCGGCGCGGGGTTGCGCTATCAGGCGTTCGATACGGATAACTGGCGCGGCGGCGCGTTTGCGCAGGTTCGCTATACGCCGGGCACGACGGACAGGGTCGACCTGCCCGCGCGCGATATCGTCGACGCCAAAGTCGATTACGACCTGATCGAAGGCGACGCGGGGTTCCTCGTCGGCTACAAACTCAAGCTGACCGATGACTTCACCGTGATGCCATACGCGGGGCCGATCCTGTCCATTGTCCGGTTGAGCAGTGGCGACTTCAAGGATCCGGCCACGGGCGACAAGGGCAGTTTCCGCGGCAAGGAGGACCATATCGTAGGCGGCGCTGCGGGCGTATCGCTGTTGTTCCCCGGCCAGAACGGAATCCGTTTCGAAACGCGGTACGTGGATGACGTCTCCGTCACCGTGGCGGCCTCAATGGTGTTCTAATCGGGCCGTTTGAACGTGCATCCCATGCCCGCCCGTGCTATACAGGCGGGCATGATCCATATCGCCGACAAGCAAGTGCGGAAGTTTGCCGACTTCATGCGGGACAACCGGGGCATCCAGCCCTTCGACTTCTGCAGTCTGGAGGAAGGTTATCTCTTCCCGCCGCGCGACCAGCTCGGCGTGGCCGACTACTTCTTCTTCGCCACCGCGCATCAGTTCGGGTTCTGGTATCTGAATGACGGCCGCTATGACCGTCCGATGTACGCGCGCGTGGATGGACGCGAGGAAATGCTCGCGCCGGTCCTCGACCCATTTCACCGGGCGCTTCAGCCGGAGCGCCGCGTGGCATACCAGGACGTCCTCGGGATAGAACTCGCCGCGCACGCCGAAGCCGCCGCCGACATGCGCCTGGATCAGGTGCACCATCTCATCGGGCATG